>CAZQUK010000060.1:0-8993 GCA_964596435.1 uncultured Oligoflexia bacterium | reverse complement strand
GACTTGTTGTTTTGGGGGCAATTTTTGTTGCTCTAATTATTAGAAGTTTTTTTCTTGAGGCGTATAAAATTCCAAGTTTTTCCATGAAACCAAGTCTTATACCGGGAGATGTGATTCTGGTTTCTAAGTGGCCATTTCGTTTAAGAGTCCCGTGGAGCGATGAGCCCATTGTTGATGGAAGAAATCCAAACTATGGGGAAGTTGTAATTTATTCACCCCCAAGAGAACTCGGGCGGGATTTCATAAAAAGGGTTGTTGGCCTGTCTGGCGACACGATTGAAGTCAAAAGCGGTGAATTATTTATTAATAAAAAAAGGCAGACGCTTGAGTGGAGCCAGCACGAAACGTGTGGACATGAGGTTATAACAAAAAGCCCCGCAGAAGATTCCCAAGTTAAATCTGATGTTGAGATGGCAAGGTTTGATGTTTGTATCGAGCCGCCAATTTGTAAGGATTTTGGCCCCGAGGTGGTGCCCGCAAATTCTGTTCTTGTATTAAATGATTTTAGAACCGAGCCCGACGATATTAGAAAACAAAATTATTGGGAAATTATTCCAACAAAATCAATTAAAGGTAAGGCTCTTTTGGTGTGGCTTTCGGTTGAGTATGATGATCTGGCGCGTGACTCCGGTTGGTTTCCACATATAAGGTTTGAGAGGATGTTTAAGAAAATTTATTAATGTGTTTGATTGAAGACTAAAAAGAGGGGGTGTTTAATATGAATCTTGAATATAGACCTGAGTTAAAAAGTCTTTTAAATTTAGCAGATTTAAATGCTGCGGATATTCTGTTTTTTCTAGATTGTGCCAAGGCTTTTTCAAAACATGTGGCACGTGGTGAAACAATACCGCTTTTAACGGGCAAAACAGTAGTAAATTTCTTTTTTGAAAATTCCACAAGAACAAGGCTTTCTTTTGAACTTGCAACAAGAAAACTTGGAGGAGCCACATTAAATTTTACCGCAACATCTTCAAGTGTAAAAAAAGGCGAAACGCTAATCGATACTGCAAGAAATATTGAGGCCATGCGACCGCACTGCTTGGTGCTGCGGCATTCTTCGGCGGGATCACCGGCAACACTTGCGGCTTCTGTTAAGGTTCCGGTTGTAAATGCTGGTGATGGTTTTCATGCTCACCCAACACAGGCCCTGCTTGATGCTTATACTATACTTGAAAAACTGGGTTCAATAAAAAACAAAAGAATTATTATTATTGGAGACATTGCCCACTCACGCGTGGCAAGGTCAAACATTCATTGCCTTAAAAAACTTGGAGCATCTGTTGCGGTTTGTGGTCCGCCAACACTTTTACCACCCCACCCTGAAGTTTTAGGGGTTGATTATGCATATCGCATTGAGGATCTGCTGCCCGGTGCTGATGTGGTGATGACACTTAGAATTCAAAAAGAGCGCCAATCTCAAGGGCAATTTCCATCAATAGCGGAGTATTCATCTTTTTGGGGATTGAATCAGGATAGAGTAAAACTCCTTAAGCCTGAAGCAATAATTCTTCACCCAGGACCCGTTAATAGAGGGACAGAGCTTGATCCTGAGGTTGCCGATGGACCACGCTCTGTAATTTTAGATCAGGTTTTCAATGGTGTTCTTGTTAGAATGGCAGTCTTGGCAACACTTTGTAATTATGAGGCGCTTAAAGAGTGGTTAGAAAATAAGGTTATCCTTATTGGGAAGGAGAGATAATGTCACCAACATTAACAAAACCAATTTTACTTAAAGGGGGCCGGGTAATTGATCCAGCTTCAGATTTCGATGGGGTTGCAGATTTATTAATTCAAAACGGTAAAATAGAAGCCATCGCGCTTCCTGGAAAAATTTTGCCACCACCTCAAACACAAATATTTGATGCAAAAAATCTTTTGGTTTTACCCGGATTAATTGATGTTCACGTGCACCTACGGGAACCTGGATTTGAATATAAAGAAACAATTGAAACAGGTTCAAAAGCCGCCCTCTCGGGTGGTTTTACGTCAATAGCCTGTATGGCAAATACTAACCCCGTTAACGATACGCCGTATGTTACGGCCTATATTAGAGAAAAGGCAAAGGCATCAACCCTGTGTAAAATATACCCCATTGGTGCTGTTACAAAAGGACTTAAGGGCGAGGATCTTGCAGAAATTGGCAGTATGGTTAAAGAGGGTGCAAGGGCAATAAGCGATGATGGTATGCCCGTTATGAATTCTTACATAATGAGAAAAGCCATGGACTACGTTAAGGCATTTGATGTTCCCATAATTACACATTCGGAGGATCAAAACCTTGTTGGTCTCGGTGCCATGAATGAGGGCGCATTATCAAACGAGCTTGGTCTTAGGGGAAACCCGGCTGCAGCAGAAGAAATAATGGTTTCAAGGGACATTGCGCTTTGCAGACTAACGCGTTCCAGGTTGCATATTGCGCATGTAACAACAAAAGTTGCGCTTGATCACATTAGGCGCGCAAAAAAAGATGGACTTCCAATTACTACAGAAGTTACGCCCCATCATCTAACGCTTTCAGATGATAGCATTAGGAGTTACGACACAAATTTTAAGATGGCCCCCCCCTTAAGAAGCAAAAGTGATGTTGAGGAACTAAGGCGCGCACTGAATGAGGGAGTTATTGATATTATTGCTTCTGATCATGCCCCGCAGGCCATTGTTGAAAAAGCTGTGGAGTTTGATGAGGCACAAAATGGTATTATTGGGCTTCAAACATCAGTACCCCTTACTTTAGCACTTGTTCGCGATGGGGTTTTGGATATTAAACGCTGGGTTGCGGCAATGACTGTTGCGCCCGCTAAGCTTTTGGGGCTTGATTCTGGTACCCTAACGGTTGGAAAATGTGCAGATGTTACTGTTATTGATCCTGATGCCGAGTGGGTGTTTAATTCAGAGTCAATTTTATCAAAGAGTAATAATTCCCCATTTTTAGGATGGAAATTGCGTGGTAAAACCAAAATGACTATTATTGATGGACGAATTGTGTTTGAGAGTTAATTATAGTTATTGGTTTGCTTATGAAGTATCAAAAATATTTAGATCCAATTTTAGAGGAATACACTACGGGCGAGTATTACCGTGAGGTGTTTGAAGCAAAGCAGGAATATTTTGAAAAAGCAGGGGTTGTTTATGAGGACGACATTGAGTTTGAACAAAGAATGTGTATTTTTATGGATTGGTATATCTTTGACAGGGACCTTCCTGGGGTGGATTTACCGCCGATTAGACATTTTTTTAGAAAAAGCAGGAGTAATTTTTCCAGCGAAGAATTAAATATTTATAAGGACTTTAGTGCCACGATACATTCAATATACAGGGTAAAGCGTTTAATGTTTAATAAAAAGGGCATTATTATTCAGGATTTATTTTCGAATAAAACATATAAGGTGCAGGATCCATCAATTAATGCGGGCTTTACAAAGGGCGATATTTTTGAGGCCAGAATTATTCCATTTCAGGATGTAAATAATTTTTCAAGGGGTTTTTGTTTTCACCCAAAAGAGATGGAGTCTTTTATTTTAAATGAAATAAAAAAGGTTCGCCACCAGGAAAAGGGACGAAAAAATAAATTAATTTTACAATTATCTTCCATGAAACTTAAGCACCAAAGGTTCCAACATATTGATGTCAGGTATATATATACATTCGATTCAAAATTTTAATTAAATTTAGGGACAGACATCCTGTCTTTGTTTTGCTTTTACCCATCCATGGGCAAAAAACCTAAATTTAATTAAAATTTTGAATTCATAGACAGGTAATCGCGATTAATATTCAGTCAACTGAATTATATTAGTGCCAAGAAACACAGTTATTAACACTACTATTACGTCGTAACATCCCGTGGTTTTTAATTATTTTATCATTTTCAATCTTTTATAAATGATCTTTCTGATGTTTTCATAACTTGGTGGCGGGCCGGTCCTGATACTTTTTCCATCAACAAAAAGGCCATCAGAAATGCCCCATTCTAAAAGAATGTTTTTATTAAAAGTATCTATTCCTTGAAATACAACTTTATCTCCAAATTCACAAGCGGCCCTTTTGGCTCTTTCGTAAACAATATTTTGAGCCGGGCACCAACCGTTTATAAAAGCTGTTACTGTAACAACCCCAGCTTTTCGTTCCGGCTTTTTTTTGGGTCTAATCCACATTGGTTTTTTGGCGGTCTCACAAAAAGGTTTCCATAATAAAACAGGTCCTAAAAATCCAAGTTGATCAGATTTTTTATAACCATATTTTTTAAACCACGAAGCCTTCATCCAGAAAGGAAGCGGAATTCCCCACGCCGCTATTCCTTTTGCGCCCAGTATTTTTGCATCATTTTCTGCCGCATTAATCAATACGCCTCCCATTCCTTGGTTTCTAAAATCCCCTCTTCCTTTTTTATAACCGTGCACCCAAATACAATAAATAAAAAACAAATCCTGACATTCAATAAAAGAATGCTCAATAGGAAGGTACTGTATCATTCCACCGATATTTCCGTTATCATCTACCGCAAGCTTTACCCTAAGCCCCCTCGTTTTTGTTTTTTCAATCCAGCAGGCTTTATGATTTCCTGCTTCTTTCATTTCCTCGCTCCAATCCTCAAGGCAAACGCAGTAAAGGCTTTTGGTGCTATCGTCTAAATCAATTATGTTCATTTATCTCTCCGCGTTGGGGTTGTTAAATTCAATAAATTATATGAAAACATCATAGCTTTAAACTCTTTTAAGGGTGACTTATTTAAAACTATTCTTTTACCCAGCCCTTTTTGCAGCGATATGTTTTATTGGATTTAAGTTCATTAAGGCGGGAATCATTTTTTGGAGTAAAATCACGCCTGTCGTGCCAAAGGTGAAATTGCACGGCAAGTCCCTTAATGGATTTTATTTTAAGACCTAAGTTTTGAAATCTTATTTCAGCGTCCGTATCCTCGCGCCCGTAGCCCTCATATTCTTCGTCAAAGCCATTAATTGTTTCCATTACTTTTCTTGAAACCGAGTAGTTGCACCCTTTCATGTCAATAATACGGTTCATTCTAAGTTTGTTTCTTACCCATGGGGATTTAACCCTGATGGTTCTGTGTGCAAAACCACAATCCCCTTTTAGTTGACTTAAAAAAAATTTTAACCTTGGTCTATCTAAAAACCCTTTTTTTATTTTTTCTGGCGTTAGCCACATAGTAAGCCTGGGTCCAAGTTCAACCCTTCTGCCGGCAAGGTAAAAACCCTCTTCCTGGAACTCAACGTGATCTTTAATATAGTCTTTATGAGGTATGCAGTCGCCATCAAGAAAAATAAACACATCGCCTTTTGATTTTCTAAGTGCCGAGTTTAGAATTTTGCATTTCCTGAACCCTTGATTTTCCTGCCAGATATGAAAAGCCGTAAAATCTGCACGCTTAATAAAATTTTCAACAATGCTTTTGGTTTCGATTCCTGAACCATCATCACACATAAAAACCTCAACATCCCGAAAGCTTTGTCTTAGTAAGTTTTCACAAACAAGCTCAAGTGCGCGCGGTGATTCGTAGGTTGAAACAAAAAGGGAGGCTTTAGGCTTCATTTTTTATTTTCTCTGATAATTTTATAACTTCTGTATTCAAAAAGTCGGTGCCCTGTAATTTTCTCAATTGTATCAAGAATTATCTTTTTAGTATCAAAAATATTCCAAACAAGGGGGGAGTTTTTAAAGTCCCAGCTCCAGCCTTTATTTAATATCCTATCATCCATAACTTTTGGGTGAGAGCCTTTGTATGGTTTAAGACCCCAAAATCTTTTATATTTATAATTCTCACCAGAATGCGGGGTGGTCTCGTTTTTTGTGGGTCCATGGTAAAGTTCGTCCATAAAATATGTCTTTTCGCGCATGGCCTCGGGCGTTCTTACCCAACCATAATGGAAAACCCTGGCACCTGAATTAATTACATTAAGTTTCTCGCCATTTTGTTTTCTGAAACTTTGAGCATCACCAACACTTATTGGGCCCACACTTTTTCTAATGGCCCGTACTTCTTTTCTGTAAGCACTCCTTGTTTCCTGGATGATATCAAACGATCCATAAAGGTGGATGTAATTAAAAAGTAAACCTTCAACATTTGGGTTTTTGTCAGCTTGGTTTAGTGCTGAAAGAAACGAGTCCGTGTCACCTTCGTGTAGAACTTCATCGGCTTGAAGATAAATGCACCAATCGCCAGTACATTTTTGCAGAGCAAGATTTGTCTGCTCTGATAGTATAAGACCCCCCTTTTTCTTTTCTGGATCATCAAGCGGCCAGTGGCTTTCAAAAAAATTTATTTTCTCACCCCCCGTGTCTTGTGTGAGTTTAATAATATGCTTTAGCGTGTCGTCAGTTCCAGTACCCACGTTTACAATAAGTTCATCAACAATTGGTAATAGTGAACGGATAGATTCAATATAGGGGTAATCAAAAGAGCTTCCGTTTCTAACAATAGTGAATCCAGAAATTTTCATTATTTTTTATTTTTCAGCTCGTTTGTAAATTGCCAGATTTTAACATGTCTTACAACACGCGATAGGCCTTCAAGAAGCGATATAACAAAACCATGAAAACCATCTTTTCTGGCTTTATAATAAAAGTAATTTTTCCAGAACATGGCAGGAAATGCAAACAGAAGTCTGAACCAGTTTGTGCGCTGGCCGGCCTCAACCCGTTCCTTGGCTTCAATAGTTGTATATTTGTTCATTTTTTCCAAAAACAACTGTGGGTGAAAATCGGGTCGGTGTAAAAGTGGTTCGTGAATGCGCCCGGGGTTTGGTGGAAAATTGGGGTATTCGTGTATGTCATTAATGTATCTTACACCAGTTTTATTAAATAAACGGTCCTGATAGCTTGGGTTCCAAATTCCGTATTTAATTTGTTTTCCTAAAAAATACTCAACCCGTTTTATTTTATAGCCGGAAATCGGTGGTGTTTTATCATTTTCCCAAAGTGATGTTATTTTGTGTGAAAGTTCATTTGAGCATTCTTCGTCGGCATCAACAACAAAAACCCAATCATGTTTTGCTTCATCTAAGGCAAAATTTCTTTGCTTCCTAAATCCTTCCCACGGTTTTGAAATAACCCTGATTTTTTTTGCCCACCGAGCTTCACGGTCCTTACATATTTCTACGGTTTTATCTTCGCTATTAGCGTCAACAACAAGTATTTCATCAAGCCAGCAAAGGGACTTAAGGGCCCTTGCGATATATTTTTCCTCGTTTTTTGTAATAATTATTCCTGAAACTGGAATGTTTTGTGTCATGTTTTTAATTCACTAAATGTTACGGGTTCGCCAGCCGATGTTTTGCTTTTTAACATATGGTTAATGAGGTCCTTGCATTTATTAAAAACTTCGTCAGTATTAATGATTGTCATACAAGCGTGGCCGTCATTTTCACACGTACTTAGGCCACACCACGCGGTATTTGTTCCTGCCGGGTTATATTCAGTTTTGTGTGTATTGTTTCTGCAGCTCAAATTTGGAATATAAAAGAAAGGGTGCGTAACGTTTGGATATGGATGCCACTCAAAGGAATCTTCCGGGCCAAAAATTGTAACCGTAGGCGTGCTGACAGCTACGGCAAGATGTCTTGGGCCCGAGTCGTTGCCAAGAAAAACTGTTGCTTCCTGAAGAACGGCGGCAAGTTCAATTACTGAAAGATAACTTAATGCGTGTATTTTGTTTTTTAGTTTAGCGAAGCTTGATGCGCTAGTTTTTTTAATAAAATCTTTAGTGAATGTTAAAAACTGATCTGCAATAAAAACCTCATTGTTTGAAGTAACGGCAAGAACGCTGCCACCCGTTTCAATAACCCAGCGAGCTGAAATTTCAGCAAACCTGTCAACGGGCCAGCTTTTTGTTTGCCGGCTTGAGCCCAGTCCTATCATTAGTCTTGGAAAAGGCAGCTCTTTGAGGCGCAACTGATTTTGCGTTTTATTTTTAATTGATTCAGAAAGAAAGATTTTTGGAAGTACTCCCGCTGTGATGTTTAAG
Source organism: uncultured Oligoflexia bacterium (assembly GCA_964596435.1). Taxonomy (GTDB): domain Bacteria; phylum Bdellovibrionota; class UBA1018; order UBA1018; family CAZQUK01; genus CAZQUK01. The sequence continues at coordinate 1,012 of CAZQUK010000060.1, read as the reverse complement.
CCAAGCGCCCTGATTGTATCCATATCGCGCTCAATAACGGGTTTTAAAACCCCCTTTCCTGGAATGGTAACTGTGGAAAAACGGTTTTTGTCTTTGAGACCGTGAAAGTGAATGGCTCTTTTTTTTGCCCCAGTTAATAAACAGAGCATGGCGCTTGATGGGCTTGCGTGAAAATTTACAACTAAATCAAAATTTTCACGTCTTAAAATTCTCCCGATTCGTAAGTTTTCAATACCACGAAGTAATCTTTGTTTTTTCCAGGTGTAGTGCCAAACTTTTTTAATACCAGGATCTGACTCAATAAGTGGAGCCCAGTTTTTGAGAATAAGAACATGTAATTCAGCATCAGGATAGGCTTTTTTAAGTTCCATAAGTGGTGCGGTCATTAATACCGTATCACCCAAGGATCTAAGTTTTAATGCAAGAATTTTGCGTGGTGATATCATGTTCTTTGTGGATCCTATTTGTGTGTTCGGCCTATTCCAAAATATTTTATTCCATAATCTGACAGTTGTTTTGGATCAAAGATGTTTCTTCCATCAAAAACGATGGGCTCCTTAAGCAGTCTTTTTACCTCTGTCCAGTCGGGTTGCTTGAATTCGTTCCATTCAGTAACCAAAACAAGGGCGCTTGCCCCTTCTAGTGCCTGATAATAAGTTTCACAAAAATTAATTTTGTCTCCAATAATCTGACGAGTGTTTTCCATCGCTATTGGATCATAAGCCTGAATCTTTGCACCGGCTTTGAGCAGTTCATCAATGATTATAAGAGACGGAGCTTCGCGCATATCGTCTGTGTTGGGTTTGAACGAAAGCCCCCATAGTGCAAAAACCTTTCCGCTAAGGTTAGTTCCAAAGTGGTTTTTAATTTTATTTACCATGTGTTTTTTCTGCCTAAGATTTGCAGTCTCTGCGGCTTCAACAAGCCCCATCGGTGCTCCAAACGCTTTGGCGGTTGAAATAAGTGATTTAATATCTTTTGGAAAACATGATCCGCCGTAACCGACACCGGC
>CAZQUK010000059.1:7429-12555 GCA_964596435.1 uncultured Oligoflexia bacterium | reverse complement strand
ATGTGTTAAGCACGCCGCCAGCGTTCGCTCTGAGCCAGGATCAAACTCTCATGTTAAACTTAAATTAAAAATTTGAATTGCGGAGCTTGTAAGTATTAACCTAAAAAATTCCGCTTAGGTTATCACCTAAAGCTGCCCGCTTCCTCTTTCAAAGCTATCATTACCAATTTTTCAAAGAACACCCCAGCCAGAGTCAAAAATTCATACTCTCTGAGACAAGAATTAGACTAATAACCGAGATGGCACCGCTCGGCAAGATTTTTTTACCTTATATTTTATTATTTTCTAAAATAAATCACGCACCAGAAGTTATGTTAATTAACCCTATAATATCAACATGTTGTGTGTTTTAGAAAAAAACACACAAGGGAAAACCAACACTAAAACCAACACTTCTGGCATAAACTCTTTGTGTAAAAGTTTTTTCATCACCAAAAGGAATCTGCCAAGAAAGAAAATTAAATTCAAAAAACAAACTACCTGAACCCCACCTTAACCATCCGTTGTAATAAGTTTTAGGTGGAGGAAAATAAAAAATTCCAGCAGACAAGTTATGTTGTTTTTTTAAAAAATCTTTAAATACAATTTCAGTTCCTTGTGGTGCACCCGGAGTTAAATAAGTTGTTCCATTTGTTTTATAACCAAGAACGTGCCCGCCAAGAAGAAGATTTACTAATAATCTGTCGTCTAAAACAGTTACATAGTTACTTAAAAAATAAATTCCAAAATCAGTATAAAATCTTTTGTGAAATGCTGTTGCATCAAACAAAACCATTCTCCATGCTTCAGAAACATAATAACTTCCATACACAGTTAAAAGAGGAACAATACTTTCTGCATGTTCTGAATCAATAAGGCCATCAAACGTGTGCGCATATGGTCCAAACCCAACGCCAAGAGAGGCATTATGCAATTGTTTTGGAATAAAATATTTAATACCAAGTTTATGATTGCCGGCACGCAAAGTTATTTTTCCAGGATCAGGATGCAAGCGCAAAGCCCACACAGAAGGGATTGTTGATTGAGTTGGAATACCTTCAATTGATATATTTTGCCCTACATTATCCCAAAAAACATACATTTCAAGTGTTGGCACAGGATACTGCTCTCCTTGTGCTCTCACAAAACGACAAGTAATATATGTCCATTCATCAGGACGAGCGCCAATTGATTCGGTTGTCACCCCATAAGAAGAGCAAGTTGAATCAACATAAATTAATGGCTCTTGAATTTTATTTTTTGGATTCAGTCTGACCTGAAGTTTTCCATTTATTATTTTTCCATTTCTTACAATTGTTATTCCAATTGCATTTTCAGGTCCTGATATAAGAGCGATTGGAAGTTCTGCTCTTCCAAAATTTTTTTTATTAACTCTGATTGGTTGAAAAAATTTTACATTATCAATCTTTCCACTTTCAATGTTTGTTGCTTCAATAATGAGTAGTGCTCTTGCAATATGAAAATTTGCAACCCTCACCCATTCAAGCGAACCTGCACCCAAATAAAAATTCACCCCTGGAATTGAATTCCCAATCCAGGAAACATCATAATCTTTTGCGACAAAATTATTGTGAACAAACACAAAGGGATTTGTTTCAGAAAGCACTGGAGGTGCCAGATAATCAGGTAGAGAAAACTGAAGAGCCGAGGCGCTTGAAATTAAAAAGAAGAATAACGACACACAAAAAATAGTGCTATGCGCAACAGAAGGTAGGTATTTAAACATATTTATCTACTAACTAAACCTAAAAACTTAATAAGTATCAAGCCCGAAGTAATAAAGATTTTTATTTTTCCAGGCTTTTTTGTATACTTTGAATACAAACGGTGGTTTTTGTCATGGGACCGCATACAATAACAAACTTGAACGAAAAACCTACTTCTCTGATACAGGATTTAAAAAAGAAATAGTGAAAATAAAAAAGACTAAAAACTTCTTCATAAATAATTAATCCGCACTATACGCACCTGCTGGTGGGAAAACTGTTCTAACAATACGACTCAACCTTACTTCATCAAGAACTCCATCTAAAAAATCAAGCAATTGATTTTGACCAAGCATGAAAGCTGCAGAACTAATGTTAAGCGTTTCAGATCCAACAACTCCTATGGTATTACTACCAACCAGAGCGCCATCAAGATACATATTCACGGCCCCCTTGTTCCAAGTAAATGCAATATGATACCAAGTGCCCGCCACCAAAGTAACTACGCCACTTTGAACTGAAGGTAAAGTTCCCCCTCCATCAATACTTGCTTCAAAAAATAGCTTCAAACCACCTTGTTTTTTTACACCAACCACCCAACCATAATCAGAGGCTACACCAGAATGAGAAGCCAGCACCATCCTGTCACCATTTTTAGGCGGCACACTTGTAAAATTCACATAAGTTTCAACGGTCATTGTATCTGCAACGTAAGAAAGGGAAGTACTATAAGGCACGGAAAGAAAATCAGACTCGGATGCCACAAGCCCCACGCCTTGTGAAAACTTACCGGTCAAACCAGAAGAGGCACCGTTATTTACAAGATCATTAGTGTAGTTTCCGCTGTCTTCAAATTCGGCCCCTGTATCAAAATGGAAGAGTGCCACCGTACTAAAAAGTACATTTTGCGTCCATGAATAGCTTGGAGGCGTTGTGGTTACGTTTCCGGCAACATCTCTTGCTCGGACCTCAAATAAATATGTCGTGTTAATCAAATCTGAATATACGTGTGGAGACGAGCAGGAACTCCAAATTCCACCATCTAGCCTGCACTCAAAAACCGCACCTAAATCTGTTGAACTGAAAGTAAAGCTTGCCTCAGGATCTGAATTTGGATCTGCAGGCATAGCATCTATGCTTACGTCTGGCGGGGTTTCATCAATAACCCATTGTAAGTTAACAGCGCCCGAAGTATTAACGGCATTGCTTTGTTTTATGGAAAAATTAAAATTTACACCCGTGGGCTTGTTTATTGTAAAAGTATAAGAAAGTAGTGCACAAGTTACATTATTATTTGCATCACCTTCTAAAATAACGTTATCACCATTTTCACAACCACCGGTAACAATTAGTGTTCTTGTGTTTGAGTAATATGGATTTGATATCGGCTGCGTTATTGTTGGAACTGGCGGAATAGCTGTAACCCTGTTCCAAACAACAGGATTTGGGTCCGAGAAAGATGAGGAATTCCCGGCTCTATCTGTTTGTAAAACACTAAAGGAATAGGTTCCATCAATTAATTCATCATGAGTGAAATTATAAAGTGCATCAACACAACTTGCAGTATCAACAAGAACTCCGCCAAAATAAAATAATTTAACCAAAGCACTTGTTTCACAAACCCCTGAAATTGAAATAGGAGTTGCAGATGAAAACGGATTTTCAAGTGGTGCGTTAATAGTTGGTGCATCAGGTAGTGTGGTATCAAAAACCAGGTTTACAATGGCACCTGGAGATTTGATCATATTTAGGCCGATTTGTGAAACTGTAAGATTAACTGTCCCTTCGCTTGATTCGTTAACATCGAAACTAAAAGTGTTATCGACTGCGCATAAAACTGAGGCAGTTCTGTCGCCTTCAAGCATTACTGTGTTTCCGGAAACACAAGTACCAGAAATAATGGTTGGTGAAGTATTAAAGTAATATGGAAGCTCAGAGGGGTGCGTAATTGTTGGCTGTGATGGAACTGTTGAATCCTTGATCCATTGAAAGTTTGCGGTTCCAGAAATGTTTTCACCCCTATCTGTTTGAAAAATTGCATAATTATAAATACCATCTTCGCTCTTTGTAAGATCAAACTTGTGTTCTATACCGATACATAAAGCCTCAAGGGATTCATCACCAGCTATTGCAACAGTGGCCTGATCCTCGCACCCAACTGTAATTTGTGTAAGTGTTTGCCCTGTTAAAAATGGACTGATTGCAGGATTTTTTAGAACAGGCACACCTGGTGCCACGGTATCTCTTTTCCAAATAAAATTTGTAACAACTTCAATATCGGTGTCAGGAAGTTTTGCCTTAAAAACAAGGTCATGATTACCATCGTCTGTTTTGGTAATTGTGAAGCTGAAGGTTTGAGCGGTACAAACTTGTGATAATTTACCTTCAGGCGCTATAACTTCTGAATCAAGCACGTCTCCTTCAATAGATACAATTGAAGTGTCGAAACATTGGCCCGTAATTTCAAGAGTATCCTGGTTTGAAAAAAAGACGGGAACGCTGGGACTTGTAATTTTAATAAAAAGAGCCTCAATATTACTTTCTTCTTTACTTGCTGATAGCTCAGCAAAAAGATTTGAGCCCTCACTTATTTTTTTTGAGCAAGATGAGGCAAAAACCACAAAAAGAAACACCGGCACAACTCTAAAAAACAAAACCAAACAGAAAAATTTCCAAATGTTTCTTTGCATTAAAAACTCGCCCCTAATGCTTGCGAAATATTCACAAGTCCAATACAAGACCAGTTTAGTCAACTATACCTTGGTTTTCAAGAAAAAAATTAGACAAATCGGAAGATATTTTCTTTGTTATTTCAAATAGATGGAACTTATCTTTGACGCCCCAAGCGCAAACCCAGTAATAATTGCGAATCACGGTTTTTCCACTGATCAGCGGCCCCAGTGGCAGCATCAAAAAAACCGTATTGATACCTGCCCTCTATAAACCAGCTTAAATTTCTAAATGGTACGTTTATACACAAGGCCGCTAAAGCTCCGTAGTCGTAGGCATGAATTCCAACACCTCCAAATGATGTACTTACACTCGTGTCAACCATGCTTCTTGTCACACCGCCTATGCCCCTAGCAAAATACCAGCCTATTCCAACATTTAAAACCTTTCCAACCCAGGCTCTTAAAAGAATTGGAACATTTATGAATGTCATCGAATCAGTTTCAAGTCCACCCACGAGATTTGTATTAAATTTCCTATTCATAATAAGCAAATCAAGCTCAAGCCCCACTCTTTGCCTGTGATCTATTGGTATTTCAAACAAAAACCCACCACCAAAGCCAAGTTTGGAACTTATGGGGACATCATTTCCATCAACATTAACTCTTGGAACCGAAAAATTAGACAGACCCACCACCGAAAATTTAGCGTAGCTAAAATCAGAAAGTAAAAAGAACAAAATGAAAAATA
>CAZQUK010000059.1:0-7419 GCA_964596435.1 uncultured Oligoflexia bacterium | reverse complement strand
TCGCAAAAAAATAATTGGAACATAATCAAAAAGAAGCGTCACTTATAAAAAAAATAACGTCCTCTTGTTTGCGCCTGTTTAGAACCCACTTAATCTATAAAATAATCACACCTGCTCAAAAACAGTCGCAATCCCTTGCCCGATTCCAATACACATGGCTGCAACGCCAAGGCGAGCACCCTTGGACTTCATTGTGTGCAATAAAGTTCCAGAAATTCTGGCACCAGAACATCCCAGCGGATGCCCAAGAGCAATTGCACCACCATTGATATTTATTTTTTCCTCCATTACACTTAAAAGCCCAAGATCTTTAATAACCGGTAGTGATTGCGCAGCAAATGCCTCATTGAACTCAAAAAAATCGATATCCTTAACATCAATCTTTGCTTTTTTAAGCGCCTTTTTTACGGCAGGAACGGGGCCATAACCCATAATTGAAGGGTCAACCCCGGCAACCCCCATCGATAATACTTTTGCCATTGGTTCAACTCCCAAAGCTTTTGCTCTTTCAAGCGACATAACCAGACATGCCGCTGCCCCATCAGAAATTGCAGACGCGTTTCCTGCTGTAATTGAACCTCTTGGATCAAAAGCCGGACGCAACATTGCAAGTGATTCCATTGTTGTTTCGGGTCTAATTACTTCGTCATAGTCATAAACCCTAAGAAAACCATCAGGATCATGTCCTTCAATGGGAACTATTTCGTTTTTAAATCTGCCCTCTTTAGTTGCAGCTGTTGCGTTCATGTGTGAACGATATGCAAATTTATCCTGATCCTCGCGCGAAACACTGTACATCCTTGCTAAAAGCTCTGCAGTAAGCCCCATCATTACCGAAGCTTTGGCCGCGTGTTTACTAAACTGTGGATTAGGATCATAACCATGAGTCATTGGAACGTGTCCCATATGCTCAACACCGCCACAAACAAAAACATCGCCGTATCCACTCATAATTGACATTGCGGCAATTTGAATTGCCGACATCGAGGAACCACAAAGCCTGTTTATGGATTGTGCACTGGCAGAGTGTGGAATATCCGTCATAAGTGAAGCAAACCTTGCAATGTTATAGGCCTGCTCTAAGGTCTGCTGCGCACACCCCCAAATAACCTCATCAACTTCAACAGGGTTTGCTTTTGGATTTCTTTTAAATAGTTCATTAATCAATTTGGCAGAAAGATTCTCAGCTCTGACATTTTGAAACATCCCGCCTTTTGATTTACTCATTGGAGATCTTACTGCATCAATAATTACGGCTTCTCTCATTTTATTAACTCCTTTTTAAATTCTGTGAAATTTTTCGTTGTTTTTTGCCATTTCAAGCATTTTTGCAGTTGGCTCATAACATTTACCAAGATGCATATACTTTTTGGCTTTTTCACAAATGGTTTTAATTCCAACACTATCTACATATTTAAATATTCCACCTCTAAAAGGCGGAAAACCAAGGCCATAAATAAGACCCATATCAACCTCAATTGGTGATGGAACAATTTCATCTTCAAGACACCTTACACTTTCAATAATCATTGGGATCATTATTCTATCTATGACCTCTTCATCAGAAAAATCCTTACCATCAGTGTGAACAACTGATTTTAAGAGTCCATAAGTTTCAGTATCAAGATTCTTTTTTGGTTTCCCTTTTCTGTCTGTTACGTATTGGAAAAAACCCTTGCCATTTTTTTGACCGTAACGGTTGTTTTCAAAAAGGGCATCCAGTGCCGTTTTTGAATCAACCCTCATTCTGTCAGGATACGCCTTGGCCATTACGTCCACACAGTGGTGGGCAGTATCCACACCCACAACGTCAAGAAGATAGGCCGGACCCATGGGCCAACCGAATTTTTCCATAACTTTATCAATTTTCTTAAAATCCCCGCCATCATTAAGCAGTAAGAGGAAACCGTTAAAATATGGAAAAAGAATTCTGTTAACCAGAAAGCCCGCGCAGTCATTAACAACAATCGGCGTTTTCCCCATTGAAACTGCATATGAAACAGTTTTTGCAATTGCGGCTTCTGATGTTTTTTTACCTCTTATTACTTCAACAAGCGGCATTTTGTGAACCGGGTTAAAAAAGTGCATGCCACAAAAAAGTTCTGGCCGCTTTAGGCCATCTGCTAAATCTGTGATTGAAAGCGTTGAAGTGTTTGAGGTAATAACGCAGTCGTCTCGCACAACGCCTTCAAGCTCAGCTAATACAGATTTTTTTATCTTAAGATTTTCAATAACTGCCTCAACAACGATGTCAATATTCTTAAAGTCGCCATAAGAGAGGGTTGGAATAATGCTATTTAAAACAGCACCCATACCTGTGGCATCCATTTTTCCAAGCAAAACAAGTTTATTACAAAGCTTAGTTGCTTCACCAAGACCCAGCTCGATTGCCTGTGGTTGGATGTCTTTCATAATAATTGGAACACCCTTTGATGCCGAATGGTAGGCTATACCACCACCCATAATACCTGCACCCAAAACTGCCGACTGTTTTACGGGTTTGGTTTGCTTTTGATAATTTTTTGCAATTTTTTTAAGATACTGATCACCTAAAAAAATTGAAACCAAAGATTCTGCAACAGGGGTTTTTGCCATTTTAACAAACCCACGGCCCTCAATATCCAGTGCCGCATTACGATCAAGACTTGCTCCTTTTTGCATTGCTGAAATTGCTGCAATCGGGGCCGGATAATTCGGACCCGTCATGTTTGCAATAAAACCCTTTGCACCTTCAAAAACCATTATACTTTCAATGTCGTTTAATTTAATTGGTTTTCTTTTTTCATCCTGTCTTGATTTCCAGTCAATTTTGCCATCTATGGCCTGTTTCAAAAGATCAATACATGCTTCTTTAAGTTTTTCGGGTGCCACAACAGCATCAACAGCCCCTGTTTTCAGAGCAACCTCTGCATTGTAAGGTTTACCTGCAGCGATCCATTCAATGGCGTTATCAGCTCCCACTAAACGCGAAAGCCTAACTGTTCCACCCCAACCCGGATAAATACCGAGCTTAGTTTCAGGAAGACCAACGCTTGCGGTTTTTGATGCAACCCTAAATGCCGTTGATAGCGTTACTTCAAAACCACCGCCAAGTGCCATGCCGTTAATGGCTGTAACGCTTGGTACATTTAAATCCTCGATATCAGAAAAAGTGTTATTGGTTTCTCTTAACCATTCCTCTAGTTCACTGTCTGGCCTTTTAAAGTGACTCTTAAATTCCATAATATCGGCACCAACAATGAAAACACTTTTAGCGCTTGAAATTAAAAGCCCCTTTATCCCCGAGTCAGTCTTAATTTTGTTAACAACCTCCCTGAGTTCATTAAGGGTCATGGTATCAAACTTATTTACTGAACCGTCTTTGGCATCAAACGTAAGCTCAGCAATATCATTTTCAATTTTTTTGCACTGAATTTTCTTTCCTTCAAAAATCATAAAAAATGCTCCTAATCTGAATTGTATTTAGTCTGAATTGTATTTAATATGCATGAAGTTTAAACCCTTGCACACTTATCACACAAGGAATTTCAATCATTTGTTTTAGTATTCATTCTAAAATATGATGCATTACAATCAGGTATTTAAGCCCTTAAATCTGCCTGAATTTTTCGTTTTTTTGCTAGGGTGCGTATATTAAATACACTCGACTATTTTTTGATATTAGTATTTAATATATTTTGGGCCACACCAAGAAAACCCTAAAGAGGAGAATAAAAATGTTTAGCTTAAGACTCTCTGAAGAACAAAAACAGTTACAAGAAATGGTGAGAAAATTCACAAAAGAGGAAATCATTCCGAAAGCCGCACACTACGATCAGACCGGTGAATTTCCAAGAGACTTAGTTAATAAAGCCTGGGAACTTGGAATAATGAACACCCATATTCCTGAAGCTTATGGCGGAATGGGGCTTGGCGTTTTTGAAGGGTGCATTATACTGGAGGAACTCGGCTATGGATGCACCGGTATTTCAACGGCCCTAACATCAAATTCTCTGGCCTCGGCCCCAGTACTTGTTGCAGGAAGCGAGGATCAGAAAAAAGAATTCTTAGGCGCGCTAACTGCCGCACCAAAAATTTCAGCATATTGTGTTACTGAACCAGGTGCCGGTTCAGACGTTAGTGGTATTAAAACGCTGGCAAAAAAAGTTGGCGATGAGTATGTACTTAACGGGTCCAAGATGTGGATAACAGGAGCAAGTGTTGCGGACTGGTACTTTGTGCTTGCCTACACTGATCCATCACAAATGCACAAAGGCATGAGTGGTTTTTTACTGCCTACAAATTTTCCTGGAATCACCGTCGGCAAAAAAGAAAAAAACATGGGGCAACGAGCAAGTGACACGCGTGGAATCACATTTGAAGATGTTAAAATTCCCAAAAAATATCTTCTTGGTCGCGAAGGCGATGGCTTTAAAATCGCAATGGCAGCATTTGATCACACAAGGCCCGAGGTAGCAGCCGGAGCAGTAGGACTTTGTCGTCGTGCAATGGAAGAATGTATTGAGTATGCAAAAACCAGAAAAACTTTTGGAAGACCAATTGCAACACACCAGTCAATTGCTTTTATGATTGCCGACATGGCAAAAGATATTGAAGCGGCAAGACTTCTAACCCTAAAAGCTGCATGGCAAATAGATAACGGCGAGCGAAATACTCTTACTGCTGCCATGTCAAAAGTTTTCGCAGGCGACACAGCCATGAGAATTGCCACTGATGCGGTGCAGGTTTTTGGCGGATACGGATATTCAAACGAGTATCCTGTTGAAAAACTTATGCGTGATGCAAAAATTTTCCAGATTTATGAAGGTACAAGCCAAATACAAAGGCTTATTATTTCAAAAGAACTTTTTTCATAAACTCCGCACCGCACAACGACAACAACCCGCCCCAAAATATTGCAGCGGGTTAGTGTTTTTATAAATAAAGATAATCGGGCAATGGCGACTTGATATGTTAGACTATTGTTTATGGAACACAGAAAAACATATTTAATAAACCCAAAGTTTCAGATTCGTTTCATGACCTTCATGTTAGGAATCTCAATAATAACCACCATTCTATTTTTTGCTGCAACTCAGTTTTTCTTCTGGCGCTTTAGAAGTGAGGGCATTGATCTTGGAATACCGGATGGAAGTATTTTTTTTCAATTCCTGGATGATCTGCAAATAAAAATGAATAGTGTGCTTATTGTTATTGTGGCTGCAATTTTTATTATTTTTCTAATATTAGGACTGGTTTTTTCGCATAGAATTGCAGGACCAATCTACAGGTTGAACCGGCATTTGAGAGAAGTCGGTAACGGCGACCACATGAATGATGTTAAGTTCCGCAAAAACGACTTTTTTCCGGAACTTGCCGATGCATTTAACTGGCAAATAAAACGTTTCAGGTAACTTTTTTTCTATAAAGATCCGGGGTTCAGTAACATTGAATAATAAAAAGACCCAAAAAAAATATCTGATTTTGACCCAAAAACACACCCCGTATGCACTTGTGTTTGTTTTTTTGGTTTTTTTCTTCTTCAGTATGAATTTTCGTGCTGCAGAAAAAGCCCCAAGTAAAAGTGTTGCTGCAAAGGTAAAAACGCTCGAAAATTCTCTTTTTGATTACTATATTAAAAGAGTACCTAGCATGATTGGCAACACAAAGTTTGACCCACTAATATCTGAAACTGACCCCAAAGACTTTATTAAAATAAAAAACGATAAGAGCGAAGTACTGAAAATTTTAAGTTCGATGCAAAGCAATGAGATTGTGCGCCCGCTACTGAGTGCCATTTATTCAATATCATCATTTTTACCGGCCAAAGATTTTGAGATGTGGCTTGGCACAAGTACGGATGTCACAGCAACAAATCAATTAATTTCGCTTTCATCAGATAATGACAAGAAAACACTGTGGCTCACAGCAATTTATGTCCTCACAAAAGAGTATATTATAAAACTCGATATCAGCCTTAAAAGCCTATATTATGTAAACAACTCAAAAAACAACATGCCAACAAAACAGCAATGCAAACCCGAAAAAATCAGGGTCACACCTGAGGTTGTCTCTTTAGCTCATGGTCTGGTATTTAGTTCAAAAACCGTAAACCAAACTGAGGCCACATTTAACCCATTTAAAGATAACAACCTTGCTCCTGTTTTTTTTAAGCCTGATTTTTTGGATGACATATCGTGCAAACTTCAAAAAGTTTCCGAAAAAAAAGACCAGCTAAAAAACCTATACAAGCAATATGGTCTCATGTGCACAGATGAAAAAGATGATCCATTTATTACGCTAAAAGATTGGTGCACTGACCTCTCACAACAGCTCGAAGCACAAGCAGCATGTAACCTGGATCTTAGCGGCACAAGCTCCCACACAATCCACCTTCAAAGAGCCAAATTTGATTCGGGCAAATGTTTAATTGTGGCCACAAGGACGTCTGGCACCGGCTACCCACCAGGAACAGGCATATTCCTTCAAGCAAATGGAGCAGGCACACAAGTCAGACTTGAAATTTCTGACACGATTGATGACCTGCCAGACGGTATCATAAAGCAAGAGGAATCCCCAAATAATGAAGAATTTTTAAAGAACCTTTCAAAAATAAAAAAACGTGCTGTAGTTTCATCAGAACCCGAAATGCCCCCCGAGGAAACACCAAAGGCCCTAACAACAATAAAACCCGAAAAATGGTCAGGCGCACTTTTATCAGAAGTTGAAATTTGGAAAAAAAGATTCGGTAAATTCTCTTATTATTGCTGTAAAAGGCAAACAAAACCCGAAAAAAAGTAGTTTTATAATCTGAAACTATGTCCGAAGAACCCAGTTAAAATTTAATACCAAGGGCCATTTTTTCGCTCCCGCCACACATACCCGCCACACCAAAAAACACATAGGTTTCCCTTTTATTTATTGGTACAAATTCCGCAAATTTTCCATCTTGATTAAGCCTAACGGTTTTATATGAACTCTTAATGCTTTCCTTAAAAAAAAGCCTTTTCCCTTGACCATTAAATTTTCCGTTAATTATGACCCCTATCTTTTTTTTAGTGCCTATAGTTTTTTCAACGGGCTCAAGCGGTTCTTTTGTAAATTCAAGCTCTGAAATTATATTTTTTTCTGCCGGGAAAAAAAGTGTGGCAACAAACCCAAATTCATCTGGGGCGCCTATGAAGACTTTTTTTATTTTAACTTCACAAAGCTGTTCTTCTTTTTTACCATCGGGTCTTAAGGCTACAAATTGGATTGGCGTTATATCGCCTAACGAGGCAAAGCTGATTTTAAATTCGCCGGTAAAAAGGCTGATTTTCACATTTCTAAATTTTGTTTCTCCCTTAATTTTCCAGAAAATTCTGTTGGCCTGGTTTTTATATTTTCCATTCAGATCAATACTAATAATTTTTTCATTATCAATTTCCAGCTCTTCAACAT
>CAZQUK010000058.1:6261-12616 GCA_964596435.1 uncultured Oligoflexia bacterium | reverse complement strand
TCGTTCATTTTTGCCCCCGAAGTATTTGCTAAATATTAATTTAAACAAATATCACCAATAAATACAAATTGAGCAAAACAATAAAACCAAAAGCTGTAGCGGTCCGCCAAAAAACCAATAAAAACGGACACATGAAAACTAGCGCTTTGGTTTAACGCGTGGCATTACCGCGCGCTATATATTCCGTATCTATTTAGTTTTAGGAGAGTAAAATTATGGGGGCGCCAAGCAAAGCAGATTATGCAAATGAAATTATTAATACTCCAATTATGGCGATAATTGCGCCGATTATTTTTTTTAGGGTAAGGGTTTCTTTAAGAAAAACCGAGGCAAGAAGAATTGTAAAGATCGAACTTGTTTGGTTTAGCACGGCAGCAATTGAAACTTTTGCATACTTCATTCCAACCACCCATAATATTATTGCCAAATACGTAGACAATATTGCGCTCGGAACAATATAGAGCCAGTTTTTTGAAGTAAAAAAAGCCAATAAGCGGGCTTTTTTGTTTTTTAAAAAAAGAAAGAAGATAATCATACCAATGGTTCCCGCCACAAGGCGAACTTCAAGAACCCATAAAATTGGCGACTTGTCTAAAATAGGTTTCATAATCAAGAGGCCCACAACCATTAGCAGTAGACTGATAATAGAAACAACAATACCGGTTATGAGCTCACCCTTATTTAGGTGTGAAACGGTTCGATTAACTCTTTTCCTTTCAATTATTGAAATGAATATAGCAATAATTATTAAAGCTGAGCCTAGAAATTGTATGAAGCTTAGTTGTTCGTTAAGAAAAAGAATGGATAAGGCAATAACGAGGGGACTATAAAGGCAATCAACAATTGATGTTAGCCCAGCCCCCAAGATGTTAAGACCCCTAAGGAACAAAACGTCCCCAACAGCAATACCTAGAACACCACTTGCAATAAGGAGAATATAGTCTTTTGTGCTGGCTTCAAAAAAGAACCCCCCTTCCCATAAGTATACGGTTGGGAGTAAAAAAATTAGCGCAATGATGTTTTTAAATAGTCCAAGAGCAAGTGGCGGGGTTTTTTCTCCACATTTTTTTAATAAAATCAATGCTAATGCCCAAGTTGTGGCGCAGGCTAGTGCCGATATTTCTCCAAGTCCCATGGGTGGGTAATATGTAAAATAAACCCTTTTTTAACAATGGAAATTGCATTAAAATAAACATATATGGCCAAAAAACTAAGAAAATTGATTTTATCATTTTGCGTTGATGATGGGGCCCAGGCGGTTGTTGAGTATATACTTGGTGTCGTACTTGTTTTAAGTTTGTTTAGCATTTTAGCGCTCGGCTTTAGAAGAATTCTGATGAGTCTTTGGATTAGCTTTGCAAAGGCCATTGTGGCCCCGTGCCCGGGGTGTCCTTCAGAACTTAATTAACAATAAAATTAATACAGACAAAAAATATCTCTTTGCTGGCTTTTCTTGTGCTTTTGGGTTTGAGAAGCTTTACTTGTTTGAAGTTTTCATCAAAAAGCTTTTTTAAATCATTAAAATCATCGCCATGAAAATATTTGCACACAAAGTTTCCGTTTTGTTTTAAGTATTGTTTAGCCACCCGAAAGGCCTCGGTGCATAGTTCAAGCGATCTTGCCTGGTCCGTTAGTTTTATGCCCGTGGTTTTTGGAGCCATATCAGACATAATTACATTAAAGGGTGGGCTTACATCAGATTTAATAAAAATTTCTTTTAGATTTGTGCTAAAAATATCTGATTTAAAAAACACGGCATTTTGCAACGTAATTTCAACGGGGCTTAGGTCAATTCCGACGATGCGTCCACTGTACCCGATAACTTTTGAGGCGTATTGTGACCACGAGCCAGGAGCCGCACCGAGATCAAGAACCCTGTCGCCAGGTTTGAATATTTTAAATTTTTTATCTATTTCATCGAGTTTAAAAACGGAGCGCGCGGCAAAATTTTCTTTCTTTGCTTTTTTAAAATAATGATCTTGCGGATTAAATTTTGCCATATAAAAAAATGTCATTCTTTTATATCTTTTAAAAGAATAAGGGCCGCGCCATCTTCAATGTTTTGATTTACGCCAACAGAAATGGATTCAATGACCCCGTCTTTGGGCGAAATTATTTCGTTTTCCATTTTCATGGCCTCTAAAATTATAAGCGGTTGATTTTTTTTAACGGCATTTCCCTCTTTTGTGAGAATACTAACAACCTTGCCAGGCATTTGTGAGCGAATTTGAATTTTATTTTTTCCGGTATGAACATTTCGCCTGGCATGTTCCTCGCCTGAGAGCTTAAACCTTAAGTCCCGCCACGTTTTGGTGCCATAGCGCTCGCTTGTGTTATAAAGTGTTTCTTCGTTTTC
This sequence comes from uncultured Oligoflexia bacterium, assembly GCA_964596435.1. GTDB lineage: Bacteria > Bdellovibrionota > UBA1018 > UBA1018 > CAZQUK01 > CAZQUK01. Next base: position 10,260 of record CAZQUK010000058.1, on the reverse strand, counting down.
AGATTCGTGTGCGGCAACATTAAAACTTAAAGTTCTGTCTGGGAACTGAATGCATATCCCCTGAGCATCGCGTCGCCAGTGAACTTCAATTAGTTCGTTATTATTAATAACAACATGTCCGGATCCTGTTTCGCCCTTGGGTACCTGTTTCCATTCAATTTCTGTTTCGTTTATGTGGCCCTTTACTCTACCCATATGGCCTCCCAATTTGAAAGAGCTTCCTTGCGTGCGGTTTGTGCCCATGGGGAGGCGGCCCTTGAGAATTCTTCTAAAAGATACGCATTTTCCGTTAAAATCTGAAAAAGAGATGTGGCAATGGCCGCTTCTTTTGTAAGGGTTTCGGGTGCCGATGCTTTTAAATCCGGTGCGTTTTCAATAAAACTTGTGGGCGTGTGGCCCGCCCTAAAGTCGTCGTTCCACATGAGGCGCCGTAGAAATTGCAGGTTTGTTTTAAGAGAGCTTTTGCTGTGACCGGCAAAATCCTTTGGCGGTTGAACCATGGTTTCTTGTAGGGCAACGTTCATTCTTTCAATGGCATCTTTTCTATTAGCCCCCCAGGTTGAAAGTTTTGCAATTAGCGCATCGTAATAAATACTGATTTCTCCCTGTTTATGAAGTGCCGAGTCGGAGCGAACAAAGGGACCCGCGGGGAGAACAATATCTGAAATTTTTCCAGGAGCTGGTAGAAAAGTGTGTGGATCTTCGGCATAAATTCTGGCTTCAATTGCAGCACCACGGATTGTTGGATTTTGTTTTGGCAGTTGAAAAATATCGGCTGCTAGTAAAAGCTGCCACTCAACAAGATCAATTCCTGTAACCCACTCTGTAATGGTGTGCTCAACCTGCAGGCGCGTGTTCATTTCAAGAAAAAAGAACTCACCTTTTTCGTTTACTATAAATTCGACAGTTCCGGCACCACTATATTTTATGGCTCTAGCAAGTTTAATGGCCGTCGCAAAAAGCGCCTCTCTGGTCTTTTTGTTTTTTTGTAAAACGGGCGCTGGCGTTTCTTCAATAATTTTCTGGTGCTGTCTTTGAATTGAGCATTCACGCTCCCCCAAGTGCACGGCATTTCCTTTTCCGTCTCCAAAAATTTGAACCTCTACGTGGTGAGGGTTCATAACGAGTTTTTCAATGTATATTCCGGAATCACCGAACGCTGCCGTTGCTTCGCGGGCTGCGGCCTCAAAGGCACGATTGAAGTCCCCCGGATCGTTTACAATTCTCATTCCTTTTCCACCACCACCAGCTTTAGCTTTAAGTAAAATTGGAAATCCAACCCTTTTTGCAGTTTTAATTGCATCTTTGGGGTCCTTTAGCGCCCGTGTCCCGGCGATTAGTGGAATTTTTAATTCTTTTGCTTTTATGCGCGCCTCGATTTTATCACCCATAAGAGCAATACTGGCGGCGGATGGGCCCACAAAAATAAGATCAGCTTTTTTACAAGCTCTAACGAAGTTTGCTTTTTCGCTCAGAAAACCATAGCCGGGGTGAATGTATTTTGCCCCAGATTTTTGTGCAACCTGAATTAACTTTTTTATATCTAGGTATGTTTCTGCCGATGTGTTTCCGCCAAGAGGATAGGCTTTGTCGCAGTATTTTACGTGTTCTGAAAAACGGTCAGGTTCAGAGTACACAGCGATGGTTGGAAACCCAAGCCGTTTTGCTGTTCGGGCAATACGTGTTGCTATTTCCCCCCTGTTTGCAATTAAAACCGGTTTGAAATTATTTGATTTAGTCATATTGCCGTGCCTTAAAGAGGAATGTTGCCGTGTTTTTTTGATGGTGTTTGTATGCGTTTTCCCTCGATCATTTGGAGAGAGGAAATTAGTTTTCTTCTTGTTTCCTCGGGAACAATTATTTCATCAATATAACCGAACTCTGCTGCTTGATAAGGGTTGGCGAATGTGTCTTGATAATTATTTAGAAGGTCGGTCCGGACTTCCTGGAGGCGGCCCTCGTTTTCGGCTTTTGAAAGTTCTCTTCTGAAAAGAACATTTACAGCACCCTCTGAGCCCATTACTGCAATTTCTGCAGAGGGATATGCAAAATTATAATCTGACCTTAAATGTTTTGAAGACATTACAATGTACCCACCACCATAAGCCTTTCTTGTAATAACAGCAATTTTTGGAACAGTTGCCTCAGAATATGCATATAGAAGTTTCGCACCATGCTTAATTATTCCGCTATGCTCTTGGCTAACTCCAGGAAGGAAGCCCGGAACATCAACAAAGGTAATAATTGGAATATTAAAAGAATCACAAAAACGAATAAACCGTGCCGCCTTAGTGGCGGCGTTTATGTCCACGCAACCCGCAAGATGTGCGGGCTGGTTACCAACCAAACCAATCACACGACCGGCTAGTCTGCCAAAACCTACAATAATGTTTTTTGCATACTGTTCCTGAACTTCCATAAACGTATCGGTGTCGATTGTGTCTGCAATAACCTTTCGCATATCGTAGGGTTTATTTGGGGAATCTGGAATTATGTTTGCAATTTCCATACAGCTACGATTCAGCGGATCGTTTGTTTTTATTTTTGGAGGACTATCTAGATTGTTTAGGGGAAAATAGCTAAAAAGTTTTCTTACTTTATTTAGACAGGCGGGCTCATGGGGGGCTACAAAATGTGCAACGCCAGTTTTTTCGGTGTGAACCTCAGCCCCTCCAAGTGATTCTTTATCAACGATTTCGTGTGTGACGGCTTTAATTACGTCGGGCCCGGTAATAAAAAGGTGGGATGTGCCCTCTGCCATAAAAACAAAATCAGTTATTGCCGGTGAATAAACAGCACCACCTGCGCATGGTCCAAGAATGACACTTATTTGTGGAACCACGCCGCTAATTTGAGTATTGCGCCAAAAAATTTCGGCATATCCAGCAAGCGAATCAACGCCCTCTTGTATTCTGGCGCCACCGGAGTCGTTTATACCAATTAAGGGGGTCCCGGTCTTGAGCGCAAGATCCATGACTTTGCAGATTTTTTGTGCGTGTGAATTTGATAAGCTTCCGCCAAAAATTGTAAAGTCCTGGGAATAAACATAAACCGGTCGACCTGCAATCTGCCCGTATCCTGTAATAACACCATCGCCCAGATATTTTTTATCGCCCATTCCAAACTCGGTACAACGATGAACAACAAATTTGTCCATTTCATTAAAACTGCCCGGATCCAAAAGAAGCTCAACGCGTTCGCGTGCTGTAAGTTTTCCAAGCTGGTGTTGTTTGTCAATGCGGGCGGGTTCGGTACCAAGCTCGGCGTTTTTTTCTTTTTCAGCCAATTGTCTAAGTTTATCCAGACCAGCCTTCATACAAATACCCTCTTTCATAAAAAGCACCATTCACCAAGATTCGTGTGGGAGCTAGGTAGTATATAGTCCCATGTGGGGATTAAAAAAGTATACCTTGCATTTTCTTAGCAAAAAACCCAAAAAAAGGGAAACAATGCTTTGTGTTAACGCGCCGCGCGGTGGTTTATTTAATATATTCTAAGGAAAATTTGCTAGAGCGCGTCTTAGGGAGGTAACCTTAGATAGAGGGGGTATATTGCCCGTCTTTTGTTTGTTTATGAAAATTACTGTTCATAAAAATTGTAAAACATTATTAATAATCGCATTTTTTTTAATGGGGTTGTTTTTTGTAAATAAACCCATAAGTGCCGCAGAAGCCTATGTTGAAGCCAGCGGTGGGCCTTCGTTTATTATTATGGGCGACCCTTTTTTTACAGATGCTCCCGCAATGACGGGGCTTTTTAGTGCCGCGGGTTTTGGTCTTGGGTTTGTTGTTGATTTTGCAACAAGAAAATCACCAGTTGGTCTTCAGTTGGGCCTCACACCAAGAGCAACGTTCGGATCAAGCGATGAGCGTTTTTATGCCATGTTTGCACCCTATTTGCATTTTAGACTGGAAGTATCACTTTTTTATATTGGATTTGGTGCAAGTAATTTTGTTTATAAAAGAGATCAGGACATTCTTGGATTTAATTCTTTTAAAA
>CAZQUK010000058.1:3513-6251 GCA_964596435.1 uncultured Oligoflexia bacterium | reverse complement strand
AAAAAAGCAACCGGCATAGGTTTTCTTGCAGAAAGTGGTGTAATAATTCCAATCACACCAAAGTTTGCCTTGACCTTAGGGGCAACAGCTCAAAGTGTTTATGGTGGAGGCGCCCTAAGTCCAATGCCAATTTTAGAAGGTACAATTGCGTTAAGATTTTATTTTAGTTTCTTTAGGCAGGATAGAGACTATAGGCATCGTCCTTGGCGCTATCCTTATGGTATTGAGTCGTGGGATGATTAGAAATATTTACTTAATCTGTGTTTACAGATGTTCCCGAGCAAAGCCTGAAGCTGTCTACGGTGACAGATCCAGGGGTTATGGTGTCGTTTTGAGTTAAAAATCCCGCAGTTCCAGAATTATATGTGGAGTCAGTGCAAAGAATAGAACAAGGGCTTACACCGCCCCCAGCGGCAGCGCTTCCACTGCAGGCATTAATTACATCACCATTTGAATCGGTGATGTAGGTTTTCAAATTGTTTGATGCAGCATCTGTTATAATAAAATTTAATCTTGCACTAGCGTTGTCGACAAGGGCTTGATTTATTGTCATGTAATGGAAATAAATTCCGACAGTACCAGGAATTAATACATAATCCGTACCATCCACACCAACGCAACTACTAACGTTTGCAGAATATTTTTCTGTAATATAGAAAAGAACATTACCACCAATATATTTCAAACCGGCGGCATAACCCGTATCAATTGGATACGAACTAACTTTTCCGTAAAGAGCAATGTTCCCAACTTGAGCCGGCACTGATGATAGTTCAAGAGAAACGTGAACGTTTTCGTTTGAAAAGGCAGCGGGTGACGCAAGCATGAACCAGTGCGCACCCGTACCATGGGTACTATCAAGGTTGCTTGGTGAAAACGTTAGTTGGTTATTTAAAAACTTTGCTTGAGCGTTGGTCGCGCCATCACCATCATAAACGCCATTCCATTTTCCGTTTGCGTCGTTGCATTGAGAAGAAAAGGGACATGGTGTTGGATCTGCCGATCGGTTTGCGGATAAAAATAAATTTCCATTTGTTCCAGTAAAAGTTTCCGTAACCGTGGCGTTAGTGTCGGTACATGAATATTCTCCGGCTTCGTTCCCGCCCCCAGAAGATCCAGAATCTGATTCTGCGGTTTCAGTAGATGACGGGCTTGCCGCTATAGCAGGAACATCAGACACACCATCACTCGTTCCACAGCCATTAAGATTTAAATAAGTAAAGGATGCAAAGATTATTAAAAAAATTATTATTAATGTTTTCTGAACCCGCATTTGCTCCATCCACTCGCTTTTTTGCGGTCAGGCTTTATTTACTAAGCGCCCTTCTTTTCGAGAGCAACAAGGCGCCTTTTATCAAGTCCGTACTTTTCAACTTTCATAATAAGCCCCGCTCGTGAAATTCCAAGCTCCTTTGCAAGTCGGCTCTTGTTCCAGTTTGTTCGTCGTAGACCCTCTTTGATCATTGTTTGTTCGAGTTCTTCAAGAGCATCTTTTAGTTTACCGGCAACTCTTACACCTTGAACTTTTGACTTTTCACCAAAATCACGAATACGCTGGGAAAGAAGGTCGTATGAAATTTTTGTGTCGTTACCTGAAAGAACAATTACCCTTTCAATTTCATTTTCAAGTTCACGAATATTTCCCGGCCAAAGGTAATCGTAAATTTTTTCTAAAGTGCGCTTTCCAAGGGTCTTAACGGGAATCCCCTTTTCTTTGCAGCCGCTGGTCATAAAGTGGTCAATCAAAATGGGAATGTCCTCTTTTCTGTCCCTTAGTGCGGGTACAGTAAGATTTATTACATTGATCCTATAATAAAGATCTTCTCTGAACTGTCCATCTTCAACCATTTCCTTAATGTGCCTGTTGGTAGCGGCAACAACGCGAACATTAACCTTTCTTTGTTCTGTTCCCCCAACCGGAATAAACGTTCCCTCCTGAAGAATGCGTAAAAGTTTTACCTGCATTGTAAGGGACATGTCGCCTATTTCATCAAGAAATAAGGTGCCGTTGTGCGCAACTTCAAAGAGACCTTTTTTGTCGCGAACAGCGCCGGTGAAGGATCCTTTTACGTGTCCAAATAATTCACTATCAAGTAAGTTTTCATTAAAGGCAGAACAATTAACCGTTACAAAAGAAGCATCTTTCCTTGGAGAGTTATAGTGTATCGCCTTTGCTATAAGTTCTTTACCGGTTCCATTTTCACCTTGAATTAAAACGGTGGCCTCAGATGTTCTGATTTTGTCCAACATATTATACAGCTCTTGCATCAGTTTGGATTTGCCTATCATTGAGTTGTAGCTGTAGCGGGTTCCGAGTTGCGAGTTAAGTGCCGAGATTTGCTCTTCGCGACTACTGATCTCTGTGTGGTACGTAACTATTTCTTGTGCAACCAGGTTTATTAGCTCCTGCGCATATTGAATTTCAGACTCTTTTAGAATCTTAATTCTTGAGGTAGCAAAATCGAATGCATTTTCGTCTACACCCCAACTTAAAACTTCTTTTTTTATTTTTTCTATTTTTTTTGTGGAAAGCTCTTTGTCAAAATATGAGTAGGCATAAACGCTCCCAAGAACGTCGTTGTCTATACAAATGCGGGAGGCTGAAACATTTTCAAAACCAAGCAGACCCTCGGTTACAAAATGATTTTTGTCGCTATGGAAAAGTTTTTCATTAGTGGCTTTTATGTGTTCGAAAAAATGTTCGCGCGCTTGTGCTTTTGGTAATATTGCTGCACAAA
>CAZQUK010000058.1:0-3503 GCA_964596435.1 uncultured Oligoflexia bacterium | reverse complement strand
GATTTTTGAACTCTCTTTGCCGGTCTTCGGGATCATAATTTTGAACCTGCCCTCTATCGTCGACAAAAAAGACCTCAATATGAAACCAGCCGGCCAGAATTTCTTCTAATTTTCTTATTACGTGAATATGTTTGAGCTCTTTCCAATTGATCATATTATTCTCATCCTCCAAAAAACTGATCGGATAAGTTCCCTCAATTATTGAGTTAAAAAGCGGGTGTTTAAGTATTTACTAGCCGTAAGTCGTGTATAAAAAATTAACAACATTGTGCGCCGCGGAATGGTTTTTATTCTTGAGCTTGGCACAAAGCAAAAACTCAGTTAATAGAGCTTGTTATGAGGGATGCAATATTTTTTGATCACGCCGCAACAACGCCCTGCACAAAAGAGGCTGTGAAAATCTTTTTAAAATATTCTGATAAAAACTTTGCAAATCCTTCTTCACTTCACGGTTTAGGAGTGGCGGCCGCACGCATAATAAAAGAAGCCAGAGCATTTTTTTGTGAAGTTTTTTGTGTGGATGAGAAACAGGTGATCTTTACCAGCGGCGGGACGGAGTCAGATAATCTTGCACTTTACGGCTGTGTTTTGCCCCACGTATTAAAGACACCGATAGCCAACAACAAAATTAATATAATAGTATCAGCACTTGAACATCCGGCAGTTATGAAAACCGCTCTGTCATTAAAAGATTTTGGGGTTGAAGTTCAAATTGCACCAGTTAATAGTTATTTATCAAAAGATCCAGGTCAAATTGATCAAAAAAAAATTCATGACCTTGTAAACAATCAAACCGTGCTTGTTAGTGTTCAGCAGGTTAATAATATTATTGGAGTAATACAACCAATAGAGGAACTAAGTGTCAGAGTAAAATCAAGATATAACGATATAGTGTTTCACAGCGATGCGGTTCAGTCTTTTGGTAAAATTCAAACACCGATTGCAGGTAGTGGTGTTGATCTTCTGAGTATTTCGTCTCATAAGGTGGGTGGTCCAAAGGGGGTCGGCGCGCTGATAATATTAAATAAAAAACTGATTAATAAAATTCGGCCAATCATATGGGGGGGGGGCCAAGAATTTGCGCTAAGGTCGGGAACGCAAAGCCCGGGTCTTGTGGGGGCTTTTTATGTTGCTTCCAAAAACGCTCTTGGAAAACTTAAAGATTTTCAGAACCACACACTTAAATTAAGGGAACAATTACGGGCATTACTAAAAAATGATTTATTATTAAATTCAAAAGAAAACCCAACGGGGAGGGTTTATTGGAACTCACCCGAAGCATCAGTTTCAAATATTATTAGTCTAAGCGTGCCCGGATGCCCCTCTGGGGCCTTAATAAACCTTCTTGAAGAAGGGGCCTGTGTTGTTTCGGCGGGCTCTGCGTGTGACTCTAAAAAAGAAAAGTCAGATTTATTTGTAGAAAGTTTGGGTCTTCCAAATAAATTTATGGGTTCGACAATTAGAATTAGTTTTGGGAACGAAAATAGTAGCCATGAAGTTGAAATCCTTGCTGGTGCTATTAAAAATGCAATAAACAGGATGTCCGGGCTTTTTGGAAATAGTTTGCGATGAATTTGGAAAAAAAAATTATCTTACTTCGTTATCACGAAGTTGCTTTAAAAAAAGGCAACAGGGCGTGGTTTGAAAAAATTCTAGCAAGAAATGCCCAGCATTTACTTAAACGAAAATTAGGGCCCGATGCCGGGGTGTTAGTAAAAAAACAGTGGGGAAGAATTCTTGTTCATTTAGATGACGCAAGTGCCGGGTTTGATTCTTTAAAAAATCTTTTTGGTATTTCAAGCTTTAGTCCTATTTGGACCGTACAAACTGATAAAAACAAAATTATATCGGCCATTTTTGAAATTCTGAACAACTATTTTATTGATAACCTCAAACCAAAAACTTTTAGGGTTTTGGTAAGAAGAAGCGATAAAGTATTGCCCGAAAATTCAATGGAGCTAAATAGACAAATAGGCGGTCTGATAAAAGAAAAATATCCTGAAATTGAAGTTAACCTTAAGTTCCCTGAAATGACAATTGGTGTTGAGATCAGGAAGGGAGAATCGTATATCTGGTTTGAAAAAATTGAAGGCCCTGGCGGCTTGCCCGTTGGGAGCAATGCCAAGGTGCTGGCGTTGATTTCTGGCGGGATTGATTCGCCAGTGGCAGCCATTCGTGTTCTAAAGCGTGGATCGTCGGTTTCTTTTATTCACTTTCATGGCACCCCTTTTGTTGGTGAAGAAGTTTTGGAAAAAGTTAAGGACTTGGTACAGGCTGTTAATAAATATCAACCGGACCCCAAAAACCTTTATGTTGTTCCTTTTGGAAAAATTCAGGAACAAATTGCTCTTAATTCAGATCCAAAAATACGAACCCTTTTATATCGCAGAATGATGATCAGAATTGCATGCTCCTTGGCGTCAAAAATCAAAGCAAAGGCTATTGTTACAGGAGAAAGTCTGGGCCAAGTCGCGAGTCAAACCGTGGAGAATATTGCAGCCGTTGAGGCTTGTTCGACACTCCCGGTTCTTCGCCCGCTTTTGACCTACGATAAGGATGAAATAATTCAAGTTGCCAGAAAACTAGGAACTCTTGATATATCAAATAGACGCGGCGTTGATTGTTGTACCTTGTTTGCAGATCGTCATCCCGTTATTAGGGCAACAAAATATATGATGGAAAAAGCTGAATCAGAGCTCCCCACTAATGAATACTTAAAATTAGCACAAGACACCACGCAAGTATTTAGCTTCAAATAAAAAGTCTGCGGTTCTTGACCTTGTATTGCTAAAGTTTTAGCTTTTATTAAACAGGAAGAATATTTGTGAAAGACAAAAAAAGACACAAAAAAACAAGTGTGCTTGACCCCATTTTAGATAAATATGGCGACATGCTCTATGACCTCTGCCATGCAATTATGGGGAGTCAACTTACGGCAACACAGGCTTTTCGAGCAATACTCAAAGATATAAAAAAAAGAAAAAAAAACGAAAACTACGAACAATTTGAGCGCAATTGGGTATTTAGGGTGGCCTATTTAAGACTTCTCAAAGCAGCAAAAGAACATACAAGGTTACTTTCTCCAGCGGAACAAATAATGCTAGATGCAACACTTAATGTTCAAGACAGACTCATGAGTTTTGAATCATATTTTTCAAGACTTGACGTTGTGGATAGGTTTTTGCTTCTGCTTCATACAAAATATGCTTTTAGTTATGAGGAAATTGCATCCATATTAAACGAACCTGAGGGAACCTTAAAAATTAAAAAGCAACAGGCGCTGAGGAATCTTGAGGAAAGAGTTTGGAACAAAAGATGAATTGTTTTAAATGGCAGAGTTATCTTTCGGATTTTATTGACGGGGGCCTGGATCCCGAAAAAAAAAATAATGCTGATGCACACATAAAGCAATGTCCCGCATGTGCAAAACGATTTGATCACTATAAAACAATTTTAAATACCATTAAAGAAATGAAAATGCTGCAGCTTCCTGTCGAAATAAA
>CAZQUK010000057.1:9428-12625 GCA_964596435.1 uncultured Oligoflexia bacterium | reverse complement strand
AAAATTTACTTTGTATTCATTTGGGATCCAAAAGCATACAAGCCCAAGTCTTTTATATGATTCTACTTCCTCTTTGCTTACATCTTCGCCTTTTGCATATCTCATAATCAAATGGTCGTTACGCTTTAGATAAATAAAAAGCGGAAAATCCCTGTTTTGTACATTAAGAACCATATCGAGTGGTACCTTAAAATAATTATTTTCAGTAAATTTAAATTTTTTACTCATAACAGAAGAATCCTTAAGATGCTTTTTGTTCTTTCACATTATGGGCCACAGATGTTTTTAAAATGCTTGCAAGAAATTTTGAAATTTTTTCAATAAAACTTATTTCGTAGGCTTCAAATTCAATTTCACGGGCCGAAAAGTCTAAAAGAAGAACACCCTTAATTTCAATTTCATCGATAGAAATTATTGATAAGGGCCAAATAAAAAGTTTTTTTCCATTTGTAATGTAAGTTTTATGTTGCATACTTGTTACAACTTCATTAAATAATTTAGCGTCTTTTTCGTTTATGCTTTGTCCAAGCACATATTCTTCACAGTTTGAAAATACATCTAAAAAGCCTTGGCTCAAATCTTGTATCTGCTTAAAAAATGCTACACACTCAAGGTTCAGCGTTTTTTTTAATTCATCTGCACAGATTTCATATAATTTTTCAATCGGCTGTCTTCTTGCCATCCTATCAGCTAGATCTAAAGAAAACCCTATAATAGAAATACACTTGTCATTTGATTTATTATTATTTTCTTTTTTTGCGGATTCTTTTTCATCTATTTTTACTTCTGATTTTGAAAAATCAAACCATTCATCAAGCTTCCGCTTATCTTTTTGACGCTGCAAGTGGTTCTTAAAATTCTTTTTTCTGCCCAAACCACTTTCGGCATTTAAAAGCTCTCCCGTCTCATCGTCTTCTTTATAGCTTGAAGAAAAACCTGATAATTCAGCATGAGTGCGCTCCACTGCCTCTTCTAATTTCTTTTTATGCAAAGCTTGAGCATCTTCATTATTCATTGATTGACTAAGTAGGTTTTCCAAAAACTCCTTACACTGAAACGGAAGTTCCTCAAAAAGTTCTTGATATATGGGTGGACATTTTTCATCAAAAAGCCACGAACAACGATCCAAAGAAAAAAACGGCTCCATATTATCTTTATTTTTTTGAAACCAGAAAAATGGTATTTCTTCAATTGTTTTTCCGGTTTTTGTTCGCATATCAGGTGTTATAAAAAAATATCCAAATTCTTCTACTTTTTCCCAGACCCCTTTGGGATCTCCAAAATGTCCTGGAGGAAATTCAAGATATTTAACTTGCCCTTCAGAATCTTTGGCATTCCCAAAGCACACTGTTTGTTTTCGTTCTTTTTTTTGTTTTCTGATTTTGCGAGCTCTACGCTTTGCTCTTTCTTCTTCTTTTTGAGCTAAAAAAGCGAGTCTTTCTTCTTCACTCAAACCATCCGGGATGGAAAAACCGGCGTCATTATCTTCATCCTGCTCATTAATATTTATTTCTTCTTCATCTTTTATTTTTTTTAGGCCCCAGGCGTTTTTTTCATTTTTTTTAAATTGCTTTTTATTTTTTTGCTCAATCTCACCTGAGTTTTCAGGAGTATTATTTAAAGCATAATCATTAGCCAACTTTTTGGCTTTTTCCGTTGCAGCGTCTTGCGCTTCTTGATTATCACCACTTATAGCCTCTTCGCTAACTTCTTTTTTGGCTTCTTTTTTGGCATCTCTTTTGGCATCTTTTTTGGCTCCTTCACCATCTACTTTAACGGCACCTTCTTTGGAGCTTTTTAGTAAACCTTCGCTATTTCTTTCACTATCATCAAATTTTTCTTTCAAAAAAGTAGTAGCATTAATATCGTCATTTTCGGCATTTATGCGTTTTTTTCCTTTTCCCATATTCCAGCCATACTTATCAGTATAATTACCAGGTCCAGAACCCCACGATTTATCATCATTATCAGTTTCCTTTTTGTTTCCAGGTTTCAACGCATTTTCTACTTCACCCATATCAGAATTTTCTGTTTTCATTCCCCATTTTTTATCTTTACTTTTAAGCCCAAGCCCGGACCCCCACGCATTACTTTCCTCATCGGACTTACTATTTAACTTGTTTCTAAATTTACTATTTATATTTTTTATATTTTCTTTTTTTAAGTCATTATTTTTTTCTTCTTCGTTTTTTGAAACCTCTCTAATGCCAGCTCTTTCTTCATCTTCTTTTTCAGCATTATTAATATGGTGCTTGGATTTTCCATCGCCCCAGCTACCAATTTTATCAGTAAAGTTTTTTTCTTTAACCTCAAAAGGGTTCTTTAAATTTTTATCTTCAGTACGTTTGTTTTCAGTACGTTTATCTTCATTATGATTATCATTTGTATGTTGGGACGAGCCATCTGAATTTTGTTCATTTTCATTGTGCCTTTTTGAATTACTGACAATAATGTTATTATTTTCTTTTGAAGAATCAGGTAAAACACTAACATTGCCGGATTCATTTTTTTCTTCTTTTTTATTTTTTAGCTTATTTGCTTTTTCCTTTAAATTCTGAAGACGCCTTTCTTTTCCATAGAGTTTTTCCATTTTTCTAATCTTGACTTCTTCTTTTGATTTCTGGATATTTTCAAGGGCCTGAGGTGAATCCTCAGCAAGCAGTGGCTTACCTTCATCAGTTAATTTATATTTTGATTCAACACTCTCATTTCCTTTTCGGTAACTTAAATCTGGTTTTTTTGAAACCATTTTCCACTTGCCATTTTTAGGATTAACAACAGGTTTTTCGCCATGAAAAACCCAACCGCAAGGTTTGTCTTCTGACAGTGATAAATCGGCAGTATTACTTTTCCACATCCAAGTACTGTCTTTTTCGCTATCTTCATGCAATTCCCACATTCCTGATCCCTCATCTGGACCCTCAAGTTCAAGTATCCAATTAATACCAATTTTTTTTGGCTTCTCGCCTCTTATGATCCAAACATCATCTGAAAGAAGAATAACATCTTTTCTTTCAATTTCATTTCCACTTAAATTACTCCGCCCCCCCTTAATAATTGCTGACTCTTGTTTAAGATTCCCATCACGACTCGAAAAAATCTTTTTTGTGTCTTTATTTGATTCTTTTTGTTGTTTTCTTATTGTTCTTAGCGCTTTAATTTGCAGCTTCATTTTAAAACTTAAAACCTGATTCTGA
>CAZQUK010000057.1:0-9418 GCA_964596435.1 uncultured Oligoflexia bacterium | reverse complement strand
AAAATTCTGCACATCCTAACTTTTGAAACTTTTCAACAAGACTCATATCATTTTTGTTATACGACATCATTACTTTTATAAGATTCTTTTTTATTAAATCTCTCAGACTTTTCATTAAATTGCTTGCGTTATTAATATCCTCATCACTAAACATACTAACAAACACTAGGGCTGGATTTCCCATACTACATATTTGCTGAGTGAATTGCAGTGCTTCATTAATATTATCTACAAAATACACCTCCGCATTAGGGTTTTTTTCCATGTATTCACCAACGTACCTGAAACTTTCATTTGCTGGCTCAACAATGATTATCAAATCTTTTTCTTCATTAGCCATAATGGTTTCTCATTAACTTGCTTTATTTATCTTTTTTACTCTTTTTTGCACATCATCATCAACGTTTTTGGCCAAGTTTGAATCTACTTCGCCGCCCCCTTTTCCTTTTTCAATTGCTTGCATTATGTTTTCAAATATTTCAGGATTATAATAATTATTTATGGTGTCAGTTGTTTGAATTGTGCGAAGTTCTTTTAATACATCTGGAAGTTCTCTTTCAATTCCATCAAAACGTCCGGTCAAAAAATCATCGATTTTATCAGAAATTGCTACAATTTGAGCAAATTCGCTTATTTCAAATCCCTATAGTCCATTAGGGTAGCCTGACCCATCAAAAAGTTCATGGTGCTGACTTACAATTTCTTTAACAATTGTGGTTAATTCAACATGATTTTCATCAAGCAGCTCTAACCCTTTTTGTACATGTGTTTCAAACTCAGCTTGTTGAAGTGTAGAATAGTTTTTTTCTGGAATTGAAAAAAGATCCACGCCAATTCTTGTAAAACCAATATCATGCAGTAATGCTCCAAACGAAATATCAGCAAGAAGTTTTTTTGAAGAAAACCCCAAACACATTGAAAACATTACCGCAAAAGCCGAAACCGTTGCCGAGCGTCCCATGTTAATTTTATGTGTTCTTAATATTTCGTTAAAAATATTATTTAGTAAATGATCTTTGGTAACTTCATTAATTATTGCTTCTGAAAATTTTTGACATCTTTTAAGTGCAGCTTCAGATTCTTCTTTTTCACCCGAAGAAATACTTATTAATTCACCAAGAACCCTGGAACCTACGGCCTTTAGAACCTCACTTTTTTCGGCCTCAGTTAAATCTTCTGAATCCAAAACTTCTATAATCGCTTCGGCACTGTCCTTAATATTATTATTAAATAAATCGTTTGAAATATTATCAGCTATGTCACTTGTTTGCTCAACAATAATACCGTCTGTTATATTGCCACGCATATCATCACTCGAATCTAATTTTTGTTCTTCATTCGAGTTTCTTTTTTCTTTTGCATTAAACTGCTCTGCGCCATCTTCTCCAAGTTTCTGTTTTAATTCTATTTCAATTTCAGGTTTTTCAATATTATTTTCTCGGGCATTTAATTCTTTTTTAGCTTCAATGCTCTTTTCGTTTTCTAAATTAATTATTTCTTCATCGTTATTTTCAACATCCATTTTTTCATTATGCTCAACTTTTTCTTCCGGCTCATCATTTCTGACAATTAAAGCTTCATCTTCATTAGCACTTACAGCATCGTTGTCATTTTGGTCTTCTTGTAACTGATCACTAGTAGTATCCTCTCCCGTATTCACCGCACCATCATCATATTTGTCGACTTTTAGTTGATCACTAGCAGGTTCTTTGTCACTTTTTTGGAGTACATCTGCTGCAAAAATATTTACTGAATTTTCAACGACTTCACCTGTTTCTTTTAAAACACAAAAATCCTCGTCTTCAATCTCTTTAAGCTCAACAATACTTTCAAGCTCTTTTTTTGCATCAACAGGAACAAAAAAACCACTAAGACCAAGTCTTTTATATTTTTCTAATTGTAAAGCATCTATATCAAGATTTGAATGAAATACCAGAACTAAACGTTTATTTTTTGGTAAATAAATATAAAGGGGTACATCAAGACCTTTTAATTTTATAGCATCCTCAAGCGGCATCAAAAGATAATCTTTTTTTGAAAACTTACTTCCTTCAGCCATTTATTTATTCCTGTTTTTTTTTCACACAAAAAATCATACTACCTGTTTACCATCTTTCTCTTTCATGTTTGATAGTGCCAAAACACTACCTATATCTTTTGATACATCATTAATAAAATTAATGTCATTTTCTAGAAAGCTTGTCTCTTCCACATGCTTTTCGACCATCAATATACCAGTATTATTATTATTTTGACCTAATCCTAACGGTTTAATGAACCTGCTTTTTCCATTATTTTTATCGATTTTATATACTTTATTGTTTATTACCTCAAAAAATGCTTTTTTGTCATTTTCACCGGCAGGTTTTCCGGTTTTATATTCAGGACAGGACGAATACACAGTTACAAACCCCCACTCTTCGCTTTTGACTTTCTTAAAAAATACAACATTATCGGCCTTAAGTACTTTTTGAATTTCACTTACACAAATCTGGTACAAGTTTTCTAAGGTGTGCTTTCTTGCAATTCTGTCTGACAATGACAACGAAAAACCTATCGATTTAAGTTTTGCATTTTTATACCCGGCATCTCCGCCCATAGGCTCTGTGTCTGATTCTTGTGTTCCGTCTTCTTTTTCTTGCAGCCATTTGTTAAACTTTCTCTGATCTTTTCTTTTATTTAAATATTCTTTAAACCCCTTCTTTTTATCCTCATCGGATCTTCTTAGCTCACCTGTTTCAGGATCCTCCCTATAACTTGATGACAATTCTGAAAGTTCTTTTCTGGTTCTTTCAATTGCTTCTTGAATTTTTTCTTTATGTAATTTAGTAGCTTCTTCTTCTGTCATTTTTTGATTCAATAAATTAGACAGATACTCTTTGCATGGCAGTGGTAAATCTTCAAAACGCTCCCAATATTTAGGTGGATATCTTTCATCGAATAACCAAACACAGTCATCTAATGTAAAGAAAGGCGCTTCTTTTGATTTACTGGCCTGTGACCAAAATTCTTTAACCTCATCGATTGTTTCATCGGTTTTCGTTCTCATGTCGGGTGTAATGTACATATAGCCAAAGTCTTCAACGCATTCCCAAATCCCTCTTGGGTCACCAAAGTGAGATGGTAAAAATTCAATATACTTTATTTGCTCATCACTATTTTTTGTTTTTCCAAAACGTACGGTATCATGTTTTTCTTTTTCTTTTTTTCTATGTTTTCTTTCTCGTCGAGCAAGTTTTTCTTTTTGTTTTTCATCGGCCCATGCCCGTTTTTCCTCTTCACTAAGGCCGACCGGCATATAGCATGATGAAGCATCAACATCTTTGTCATCATGAATTGCACTATGCGATTCTGGATCATCATCTTCAAAACTGCCTTTTTTCTCGTACCCACCCCTGTCACTTTCTTTTGTAATTTTTTTACCACATGGACTATCCTCATCTACTTCCACTTCATTTTGGCTTTTTTTACCAAAGGGTGACTTTTTTTTGTTAAAAACACCCTCATCACTTTGTGAATCTTCATCAGTTTGATTTTTTGATTTTTGTTTTAAGTCTTTACCCCATGGTAGATTTTTGTCTTTACTGGATTCACCCGGCACCCCATCAACATCTGCCTCTGCCTTTGGAAACAAGCCCCCTTTATTTTTTCCATTTCCCCAACCCTGTTTATCCGTAAAATTGCCCTTTGATCCCCACGCGCCTGGACCTTCAGCATCGTTTTCACCTTTTTTATTTTTTTTCTCCCCCCACGAGGCATTTGCTGATTCAAAATTATTTTTTGAATTATTTTTTGTGCTGCCGCCACCTTCATCTTCAGCGCGCAAAAACCCAGCACCTTTTATTTTCCATTTCCCCAGCCTTGTTTATCTGTAAAATTACCCTTTGACCCCCATTCGCTAGCTGCATCATCACCATTTTTTAACTTAGCGTTTTTTGTTTCATTTGGGTTTTCATTATCTTCATCGTCTTGGTCAGCTATAAATAATTTTGATTTTTTTAACGAAAAAGTATCATTTATATCATTATGAAGTTTTCCTTTTGATGCTAGGTCCTTTGAATTGAACTCTTCTGTCTTTGGGGTATTTAATTTTTGCCAAGGTGATTTGTTTGGTTCAAAGTCGTCATCAACTTTTTTATTTTTTGATTTATTGAAGTTTATCAAAGAGCCAAAATCATCAATTCCATCCTCTTTTTTATTTGGATTAGGCTCTTTACCATCTTCTTCGGCACGTATAAAACCTGCACCCTTTGCTTTACCAGTTCCCCATCCTTGCTTATCAGTAAAATTACCTTTTGACCCCCAAGCATTTTTTGAAAAATCTTTTAAATCTGTGCCAGAATCATCCTTTAACCCCCACTCTGATATGGATTCTTTTTCTTCACTGTTGCCAGCTTTTTTTGCAAATGGATTTTCTTTTTTTCCATGGCCCACACCGACGTCTTTTAACTCGGCATCATCTTGTTCCTCTATTTGGTTGTTTTTTCCATCAGGTTTTAACTTATTTAATAGTTTGTGCTGTACTTCTATTTTAGAATCCTCAATGTTTTTTAATGCCTGAGGTGAATCTTCACTTACAACTGGTTTTCCCTCTGCGTTTAGTCCGTATTTAGTTGCAAGCTTTTTCCCATTTTTTTCATAACTTAAATCGGGTTCATCCGATATAAATTTCCATTTGCCAGTTGATGGATTAAAAACAGGTTTGGCGCCACTAAACGCCCAGCCCTCAGTAGGTGTGCTTTTTGATAATGCAGCAGTGTTACTTTTCCACATCCATTTTGGTTTTCCACCTTCGCCTTCATGCACAACCCACTGACCAGAATCATCATCAGGACCTTCAATATCCATAACCCAGCGTGAGCCGAATTTTTTTGGTTTTTCCCCTCTTATAATCCAGGTGTCTTCAGCAAGCTGAATCACACCTGCGCGTTCAATATCTGAAACCGATAAACTATTATCATAGTTGTTACTATCCCCTTTTAATACTTTTTGCCCCGATTTATTTTTATCATGTGTGAACTTAAAAGTTCGCTCTTTTTTAAGTTCTTTTTCGGCCATTGCCTGTTTTTTAATTGCACGCATGGCTCTAACCTGGAGGGATATTTTAAAATTTAATACGTTATTTGATATTCTGCCCGTTAAAAACTCCAGGCAGCCAAGTTTATTAAAAGATTCAATCAGTCTGTTATCATTAAACGCGGAAGAAACTATTACTTTTAATAAGTTCTTTTTAATAATTTTCTGAACCATTTTCATTAAAAACACCGACTTAAGTATGTCATTTTTAGTTGTCATACTTAAAAGAACAAGCACTGGCACACCCTGGCTGGCAATTTGATCAACAAATTGCACTATTTCACCAGCTTCTTCTAAAAAATACATGGCAACATCGGGGTTACTTGATAAATGTTCACCCATAGACTGAAAATTTACAGAAGCAGGCTCAACAATGATTATTTGGTCTTTTTTAAAAAGATCTTCCTCTTCATTGTTTTCCTGGTTTTTCACTTCATCATTATTAACCATTTCTGCCTCTTATATAGCCTTATCTAAATTCTGTATTTTTCTTGCAAGTTCATTGTTTACAGCTTTTGCTTTAAGTGTTTCTGCTGTTGCGGCACTCCTTCCGCTTTCTACAGCCTGCACAATACTTTCAAAAATTTCAGGATTATAATATTGATTTACCGTATCTGCTGTTTGTATATATCTTACTTCCTTTAGGACTTCTGGCAGTGTACGCTCAATGCCATCAAACCTGCCGGTTAAAAGATCATCAACTTTATCGGCAATTGCAATAATTTGAGCGTAATCACTAATCTCAAAACCATGAAGTCCCTTTGGATATCCTGATCCATCAAAAAGCTCATGGTGCTGCTCAATAATTTCTCTGACAACTGGTGAAAGTTCAATTTCATTTTGATCTAAAATTTCAATTCCTTTCGGAACGTGCGTTTCAAACTCAACCTGTTGCATGGATGTGTAGTTTTTTTCAGGAATATCAAAAAGTTCAAGGCCAATTTTTACAAAACCTATATCGTGCAAAATTGCACCAAATGCAATGTCAGCCATAATATCCTTGGAGGAAAACCCAACACACATGGAAAACATTATAGAAAATGCAGATACCGTTGCAGAACGCCCTAAATCAAGTTTATGGGTTTTAATTATTTCATCATAAATTGTACCCATTTTATTGTTTTTTGAAATTTCCTTCATTATGATGTTTGAAAATTCCTTGCATTTTTCTAAAGCCTCACTAGATTTTTCCTTGTCACCTGCAACCATATCCGAAAGTTCACCGAGCACTCTTGAACCAACAGCACGTAAAACTTTATTTTTTTCCTCTTCATCAAGATCATCCGATGACATTATATCAACAACCGTTTCTGCGCCTTCCGTTACATCAGCATCAAATATTTCTTCAACAACATCATCAGCAATTTCAGCAACCTGTTCTGCAAGAAGACTTATATCGTCATCGCCACTAGCTTCATCTTTTTTGTCACTTATTGTTTCCTCATATTCTTCCTCACCAGCCTTAGCTTTTTTCTTGTTTTTAAAATTGGAAGCACCGGCTTCAATATCATAAAGCTCATCTTCACTTTCAACTTCTGCGTTTTCTTCGCCACTTAATGTGACATTTGTACCATCTTCAACTGCTATTTCTAAATCAGACTTTTGTTTTTTATGGGCCAGATCAATTTCAATTTCACAATATTCTTTTTTTTGTTTGGCTATAAATACTTCTTCTGCCTCTGTACGCTCACCTTTTTCAAGATCAATTAATTCTTCTTCTGCCTCTGTGCGTTCCTCTTTTGCTATATATTCATCTTCTTGGTAGGTTTGTTCTTCTTTGGATATTAAATTTTCACTAGTCTCATCCCTTTTATCTTGCTTAATAATATTTTCAAAAGACTCCTCGTGTTTACTATTTTCAGCTTGTTCTTCATAATCTATGCCACCATCAAACTCCTCGGGACTTCCTGGCACAGGTGGTGGGGGCACTTCAAAAAGATCATTAACTTCTGCTTCATATTCTCTGGGAACCCAGAAACAATTAAGTCCGAATTTTTTATACTTTTCTAAGTGCTCATCATCAGCATCTTTAACAGAACTATAGCGCAAAATAACATGCTTGTTTTTTTTAAGGTAAATAAATAGTGGAAAGTCCCTACCCTTAAGCTCTCTAACGGCATTAATTGGGATTTCAAAAAAATTTACTTTTGAAAATTTATACTTTCCAGCCATTTTTTTTCTTTATGCCCTCTTTTTTTCCTTAACTTCCTCTGCGTTATTTACTTGTCTGCCCCTTTTGCGACTTCTCTTGCTTTTAATTTTGCCTCTTTTGCAGCTTCAATTTCCTTAATTTTTGCTTCTCTTTCCTCTTTAATTTTTTGAGCCTTCACTTCGCGCTCAGCTTCGCGTTCTTTTGCGCGTTCCTCCTGCTGCTGTTTTAACTCTTTAGCTTTGGTTTCCTGTTGTTCTCTTACTTCCTGAAGTCGCGCCTCCCTTTCTTCTTTGATTTTTTGTGCTTTTATTTCTGCTTCTGATTTTTTATCCCGAACCTTGGCTTCACGCTCAAGCTGTCTGACCCGGCCTGTAGCCTCAGAAAGTTTTTTTGTAAGTTCGAATTCCTGTTTTTTCATGGCATCCATTTGTTCTTCAAATGTCTTAAGATCCGCTATATGCTTATTTGCATCCTTAAGCTGTTGTTCCATAATTTTAATTTGCTTTTGCGCAGCTCTTTCACTTTCAACCGTGTCTGTTAGTTTTTTTACAAGCTGCGTTCCTTTATTTTTTAAATTATTTATTAAATTATCCTGTGTTTCAGTTTTTACTCGTAAAGTTGCAGCTTCGATTCTAAATGCCTTAAGGTGCTCGCCAAGTTCTTCAAGCTTCATGTCTTTTACGTCTTTATTTCTGTCTTCAGCTTTAATAATATAAGTAACGTCCTGTGCAATACTATTTTCCTTACCGGAAACAACTGTTTTTTCTTCTTTGCCGGTATTTGTTCCATCTGAACCTGTGACCACAATTTTTTCATCCTGAATATTTTCAGTGGTACCTAAAACTTTATCTACTGTTTGTGATGCTTGATCCTCCATGTGTGAGATATGAGTTTTCGCTTCTTTTGCTGTTTGTTGTGATTGTATTGATTGATCCACTAAGGGGGGGGCACTTGTTTGCGTAATTTCAGTTGTTTGATTATTTTCAGATCCATTTATAGCTTCTGATTTTTTATACTTATAACCTTCCTTTTGTGCTTGAGCAGATCCTGATTTTACTACATACTTTTCTTCTTTAATCTGTTCAGTGGTGCTTGAAACCACAATATTTGATATATCTTCTTCTTCCTTTCCTTCAATAATAAATTTTTCTTTAATTTCTTTTGGAGCGGGCATTTCGTCAAAAGTGCCAAACTTCTGGGTTTGCATTTTTTTAGCGCCTTGGCTTTCCCTGAACACCTTAAGCTGTACATTCGTTACAGGAAAAACACCAAGTGCAATTTGTGAAGCGGAAACTTGAAGATCCCTGTCTTCGTTTCCGTAAAGAAAAAGATTTTCAATTTCTTTTGACTCCATAATTACATGTGTAAAAAACGCATCAGAACTGAAAACTGCAATATTATGCGGAAACCTTGGTGTATTCCAAACATTAAGGTTACAATCATTAGTACTGCGCCTTAAGGAAACAGCAACTAAATCCTCTGACACTCCTACTTGAATTTTTGGCGGCCTTGCGGCCCCTGCTTTTTCACTGTCTTCCACGGCACCAATAAGAGCGGCTGTGAGCGCAAACCTTAAACTTACAGATCTTCTTTTTGAAACCTCTTTAGTTTTTTCTATAAACTCAATAACCTGATCAACTCTTCTGCCAATAACACTAACGGCACTCACATACTCAGAAAAAATTTTTGCTCCTTTTGGTAAAACGCTATTCACACCGGGCGTGATTCCACCCGAAAAATACCGTAACATTGCAATCAAAACATCGTCACCGCGGGTTGTTGGCACAATAACACCTGGAAGTCCTGATGCCTCAACTTCAGCTTTTCCCCAGTATCCAAGTCTGACCATCCCTGAATCTACAGCCTTCATGAAGGTGCTTGCAATATTTTCTGGTGCTTCTTTCATCCATTCGTCAGACACTAAAACCGTGATATTGGATTTTTCTTTTCCAAAAAGATTGGCAACATCATTTATCCAATTTTCCTGGGATGAGGCAAATTCCTCGATTTTAAAAGAAAGCTTTTTTTCTTTTACGAATTTTTCCACTTCCTTAAAAATATTTTGGACTATTCTAATGCTTTGCATTATGTTTTTTTTGTACTTTCGTACGCTCCTCCCCGCTCACAATTTTTCAGAAACCACGCTCTTATTTGCTCGGAGTTTTTATGCGTCATGATTAGCAATTAATT
>CAZQUK010000056.1:0-12680 GCA_964596435.1 uncultured Oligoflexia bacterium | reverse complement strand
ACCTTGCAAGACTGGATGAAACATTGGGGGCCTTGGATTGCCAAGGCTTCGAGGCGGGGAAAGCGGTGGACCTTTCGGGGGATCGATGGGGGCATCTTTTTGTTTTCCCTGTTTCTGGCCTACAGCCTCCGTTTTGACTTCCCCACCGCCTTGCAGGTGATGTCCGAATATTGGGACGTTATGCTTTTTGTGGTGGCGGTTAAGGTCCTGGTCTTTAACGTGGCCGGGATGTACAAAACCATCCTGCGTTACGCCGGAGTCGAGATCCTCAACCTCTCCTTCCGGGCAACCCTGGCCAGCTCGGGGTTGATCGTCTTCGCCGCCTTTTTGACCCGTTTTTCCCATTACCCCAACCTGCCCCGGTCGATCATCGTCCTCGATGCCATCTTGAGCTTCATCCTGGTGGTGTACGTCCGGATCTTCCTGCGCTGGTTCCTTTACCAAGTGAACAACTACGGGGTTTACGGCAAGGTCCCCGAAAAGGTCCTGATTTACGGGGCCGGACAGGCAGGGAGCCAGATCTTCCAAGCCCTGCGGTCCATTTCGGAATACAAGGTCGTGGCCTTCATCGACGACCAACCGGGGCTGCAAAGCCAGCTGGTCCACGGCCTGACCGTTTACCCGCCCAGCAAAATGGGCAAGTTGATTGAACAGCACGAGATTCGCTCGGTGATCCTGGCCATTCCTTCGGTCAACCGCAAAGACAAGATGCAGATCATGCATTTTCTGCAACAATTCAACCTGCCGATCAACACCGTACCGGGAATTGCCGACCTGGTCAGCGGCAAGGTGGAGATCAACCAGCTGCGCAAGGTGGACATTGTGGACCTTTTGGGCCGCAAAGAGGTGCTGCCGATGCCCGAGTTGTTGTGGCAGAACATCAAGGGCAAGACGGTGTTGGTCACCGGGGCGGGGGGTTCGATCGGCTCGGAGCTGTGCCGACAGATTGCGGTCCAGGGGCCGCGGCGGCTGATCCTCTTTGAACGCAACGAGTTGGCCCTGTACAACATCGACCAGGAGTTCACCGAAAAGCACCTGGATACCGACCATGTTTCCTGCCTGGGTTCGGTGCTCGACGAAAAGAGGATGCGGGAGGTTTTGCTCAAGTACAAGGTCGAAACCCTGTACCACACCGCTGCCTACAAACATGTTCCCTTGGTGGAGGAGAACCCCAGCCAGGGGATCACCAACAATGTGGAAGGGACCCTAAAGACCGCTCTGGTGGCCCAGGAATGTGGGGTTGAAAGTTTTGTGCTGATCTCCACCGACAAGGCGGTCCGGCCCACCAACATCATGGGGGCGACCAAGCGGGTGGCGGAATTGACCCTGCAAGCCCTGGCCAAGGTGCCCAACCAACAGACCCGGTTTGTGATGGTCCGGTTCGGCAACGTCTTGGACTCGGCCGGGTCGGTGGTGCCCCGGTTCCGGGCCCAGATTGCCGCAGGCGGGCCGGTGACCTTAACCCACAAGGAGATCACCCGCTATTTTATGTCCATCCCCGAAGCGGTCCGGCTGGTGATCCAAGCCGGGGCACTGGGCAAGGGAGGAGAGGTCTTTGTGCTGGACATGGGCGACCCAATCAAGATTTATGATCTGGCCAAACAGATGATTGAGCTTTCGGGCCTGGAACTGGACCGGGACATCGAGATCAAGGTAACTGGGCTCAGGCCAGGGGAGAAGCTGTACGAGGAACTGTTGATCGACCCGGAGCGCACCCAAAAGACGGCGCACCCCAAGATTTTTGCCGCCGAAGAGAAATATTTCGGCTACAGTGAACTCAGGCCACAGGTGGACAGCCTGCTGGAGGCGGCGGCACAAAACCACCTGCTCAAGATGCTGACCCTCTTGCAGCAGCTGGTCCCCGAATACAGCTCCCACCTCCTGGCCAAGGACTTGGTAGAAGACAAACCCGGTGCCAAGGTCCTCAAAATGAACCCTCGGGTTCTCTAGGCTCCTCGGCTTTCAGGTCACACCCCCAAAGGGGGTCCGGGTGTAGCCCGGACCGCTCAACTCAAATAAAGTTGAGGTGTTGGGGGGGTGGGCCTTGGGGTTGGGTGAGGTCTCGGTTGCCTTTGCGGTAGTCGTCGAGGACCTCGTTGACCTTGTGTTGCAGGCAGAGGGTGCCGCACATTTTTTGGGCGTTAAAGTGCGGTCCGGCCAAGTGGTTCATCACCTCCCAATACCGGTCGGAATGGAAGATGTCCTTGAACCGTTCTTCGGCGATGTTGCCGATGTGGAACTTCTTGTACTTCTCGTTGAACAACATCCCGCAAGGGGCCACCAGCCCCGAGCCCGAGAGTTGGATGATGAAGGGGGGGCCGTAACACCGTTGGTAGGTCCGTTTGCCTTCTTGTTTGATCTTGGACCATTTGACCACCACCTTGTACTCCTCGTCGCTCATGGCTTCGGCTTGCCGGAGCTTCTCGTACATCCGTTCGTAACCCGAGTAGTCCACCCCCAGGTCCCCTTCTTCGTTGTCCGAGCAATGTTTGATCACCAGATAGTCAGGCCGCAGCTCCTTGCCCAATTGGGCCAGGGGGAGGATCTGGTCTTCGTATTCGGGCATCAGCACCATCTGCAACCCGATGGTCACGTCCAGGCCCCGTTGTTTTTTGATCTCCGCCATGTCCTTGATGTTCTGGGCCACCCGGTCGAACCACTCGGGTTTGACCCCCATGATCTCGGCATACCGGTCCCGGTCTCCCGCAGAGATGTTGACCCGCAGGTAGGTCAGGTGGGGCAGCAGCTCTTCGAGCTTGCGGCGGGTGAAGATATAGCCGTTGGTCCCCACCGCCATGTTGATCCCCAGCTCATGGCCCCGCTTAACGGTGTCCATGAAGACCGGGCTGATGGTGGACTCTCCATCGGACACCAGGCTGATCGCCTTGACCCCGATCTCGGCGCAGTCTTCCAGGAAGTCGTAGATCACCTTTTGGGTGATCTGCTGCCGGTCGTTCTCCTGCAATGCGGCGTAACAGAAGCCGCAGGCAAAGTTGCAAGCCCGAGTCAAGGACATGTCGATGGTGATCGGGGCGACCCGCTCTCCTCGTTCCCAGGCCCGGACTCGGTCCAAATGCCATTCGAGCTTGGTTCCATCCAGGATCAGCTCACCGGCTCCGCTTTTTTGGTTCATGTGCCCTCTTTTTGCAGGATCAACCGTCGTTTTGAATTTTTGTCTTCCAGTTCCAACATGTACAGATGCAGGTGTTCTTCCAGGTTTTTGTCCAAGAACCGCTCCAGTTTGAGCAGCATCTCGGCCTTGGTGTGGACGTTCATCGACTCGGGGAAGTCCAGGGTCAAACGGCCGCTTTCCTCCAGCTTGATCAACTCGGGCAGCTCCTCCCCTAGGCCCTTTTCCCGCCAGAAACGGAGGATGAACTCCGAGACCTTCGCTTGCCGCTGTTCCAGGTTCAGTTGGGTCCAAGAGGCGGTGGGAGCGCTGACAAAGAAGTTTACCTTACCGGAGAAACCGGTTTGTTGTCGGTAAGCGGCCAGCAATTGGTGCATCAATTGTTTGGGCAGCAGAAAGGCCGGTTCCACCTGTTCGGGGATCACCATGCCCAGGCTGGGGCGGCGCTGCCGCTCGGAGCGGAGGCGGTCTTCGAGGCGCAGGACCCCGTGGTCGGAAGCCTCCAGCAGGCTCAAGCCCCGCAGGGTTTGGGCCGTGCCGTTGAGCAGGCCCCGCTGGAGCGGTCCTTGGGCCCCGGTCCAGCGGAGCTCTTGGATCACCTGCCGTTGGGGCTCCACCAAAGCGGTTAAGCTCACGCCCTCCGCCTCAGCCCGGACCAACTCCAGCCCGGCCTGGGGCTCCAAGGTGCCCTCGAAGCTGGGGCCTTTGTAGGCCTCCCTTACCGCCTGGACATAGGCGGGGTGCAGGTTGTGGAAGGCGGCCCCTTCGGTCAGACCACTTAAGGTCAACAGCTTCCCTTCCCCTTGGGGCTTGAACTTCACTTCTCCGAGGCGCACCAGTTGCTCCTCCAGGGAGGACAGGTCGGTCTTGCCTAAGGTCTCGGCCCCCAGGGTCAGCTCCATCTGGTCGTGGCCGGTCTCTTGGACCGCTTCGGCGAGGTTGAGGATCGAGGAGACCGGGTCCTCGTCGGGGACCCAAAGGTCCAGGAACTCCCCTTGGGCATTAAAGCCCCGCAAGACTTGGTTGAGGCTCTCCCAGTAGGCGGAGACCATCGCTTCATAGTTGAGCTGGATGCTGGACATAGGCTAACCTGGTTTAGAGTCGTAAGTAACCCGCCTGGGGCGAGGTGATCCAGTCTTCAAAGAGTCCGTTGAAGTCTTGCAAGGTGAACGAGTCGTCTTGGTAGGGGTCGTACACCGGCATGCCGATCATCTCCATGATCTCCTTGTCCTGTTCCCCACAGGTGTGGCTGTGGCCCAGGTTGGCAAAGTAGTCGTTGACCCCGGTGGAGATGAACTTGACGTTTTGGTGCTGCAGGATCACATCGTTCCTGATCTGCTCGACCGACCGGAAGGCCAGGAAGTTGACGATCGAATAAACGATCGGCTTGAGCCCGACCATGGCCATGCCTGCGGCAATGCCCACCGTGCCCTGCTCCATCATGCCCATGTTAAAGCACCGGGTGGGGTACCGTTTGGCGAAGTCTTCGACCACCCCAAAGCCCATGTCGCAAACCAACAGCAATATCTTCTCGTCCTTTTCCGCCGCTTCGAGCAAAGGGTTGGCGATGTCTTTGCGGAACTTGTTGCCTTTATTCATAACGGACCCCTTGGGCGAGTTCTTCTTGGGTGGGCAGCCGGAAGTGGAACTTGGCCACATTTTCCATCGCCTTGACCCCATAACCTTTGATGCATTTGGCCAGCAGGGCCTGGGGCCTGCCGATGCCCGCATGGGTCCAGCGGCCCAGGACCTCCAAGAGCGCCTCCTGGTCATGGCCGTTGCACCGCTCTACATGGCAGCCAAAGGCTTCCAGCTTTTTGTGCAGGTCTTCGGTCACGTCGCCATCGGTCAGGACCTCATGGAGAAAGTCCATCGCCTGGAGCCCGTTGTTGTCGATCACCACACAAAGGTTGTCCAGCTTAAACTTGCCGGCAAATTGGAGGGCCTCCCAGTTGCTGCCTTCTTGCATCTCTCCATCGCCAACCACACAATAGACCCGGGCCTTTGATCCCTGGGCCTTGAGGCCGTAGGCCATGCCTGCGGCCATGGGCAAACCGTGGCCCAAGGAACCGCAACCGGCCTCAAGCCCCACCTCTAGGTTCATCTCCGCACAACCGGCCAAGAAGCCCCCTTGGTAGAAGGCCTCCCAGTCCGACCGTTTGAGGTAACCCAGGTCCGAGAGGATGGCATAAAGGGCGTAACCTCCGTGGGCCTTGGAGAGGACCAACCGGTCCCGGCCCGGCCAAGCGGGGTCGCCGTTGTGGTTGAGCACCTTGTAGTACAAGGCGCTCAGGTAGTCCACGGTGGAAAGGGAAGGGGCGATGTGGCCCGCTCCGTTTTTCATACCAACCGTCACCACATCCTTGCGGATGAAGTCCGCCTTGGCTTTGATCTCCTTTAGGCTGAGCGCCTTTCTTGGTTCGGTCTTGGGCATCTTGGGGGTCGATTTTTGGGTTGAAGGTTCAGTCTAGGGGTTGGCCGCCGGTCGGTCAAGCTTCGGCCCGGTTGATCGCTTGGTAGAGATTGTGGAAGAAGACCCGGTTGTCCAGCTCAAAGTATTCAAAGTTCCCGCCCATCCGGGAGAAGGACTTGCAGAACCGCAGGTAGTAAGCCGGGTGGGTTTTGGGTGGTTCCCCGTCTCGGGCCCAATCCCAGGTGCCCGGTTGCATGTCCACCACCGCCAGCTTGTAGTCCCCCAGCGGCAGACCGTCTTGCAAAGCCAGATTGCGGGCCATGGAGAGGGCCTTTTCTAAGATCATCGGGCTCATCACCGCCGAGCCCACCGAAAGATACACCCCTCCTTCCATCTGCCCCACCGAGTCCGCAAAGGTCAAAAAGTCCGCCAGGGCCGTCTCGCCCAGTGCTCCGCCGTGGTTGGCCGGGTGGTTGTAGATGATGTCGTAGCCGATGCCCGGACAGATGGAGAGGGGAATCCCCAGCCGGTAGGCTTGGTAGAGCAGACTCGCTTCCCGGCCCGGATGGGGCAAGGGGATCACCTGGGCCCCCAGGCCCAATGCCTCCAAGACCTCCACCAACGAAGCCAGTCCACAAAGCCCGGTCTCCCCTTGGGCCGCCCTTCTGCCCAGCTCGGCCCGCAGGGCTTTGGGGTCGGGCAGTTCCAATTGTTCTTCGGCCATCATCTTGCCCAGGCTCTGCCCGTAACCCAGCCCTTGGGAGGCCCCCAGGGCCAAGGCCAAGTTCTGGTAAAGCCCGGTTTCCTGCCAGATCCCAAACTGCCCCTGTTCCAGGTACAGCTGCACGTCTTCGGTGGTCCGGCCATGGTAGGCCAGTTCCCAGTCATGGATTCCCCCGGCCCCGTTGGTGGTCAACTGGGTCAGGTAACCTCGTTCCATCAGGTTGATGATCATCGGGCTCAGGCCGTTGCGAAAGAGATGGGCCCCATAGGTGAGCAGCACCGGGGCGCCCTCCCGCTTGGCCGCCACCACCTGGGCCGCCAGGGCCTCGACCCGAGCCAAGGCCTGGGGAGCCAGGGCCGGAGCCTTGGCGTTCAGGCCCACCAGCACCGAAGCATCGGCCTTGGAGACCCGCATCGACAGGGGTTTGAGCTTGAGCCTTTGCCGGTCGAGCCTGGGGTAGGGCAGGGTCATGGGGCTAGATAAAGTTTACATGTTCCGCCGGGTGCTTGAGCTCCCAGAGGTACTTGTTGATCTTGTCCATCCGGCAGTTGACCCGGCAGTGGCTGACATCCAGGTCGTTCTCCACCCAAGAGAGGGCCGCCTTGCGCCGTTCCCCTTCCCAGATGGACTGGAAGCTCTCTTCATTGATGTTGCCGTACAGGAACTTGTCCTTGAGGTCCTGGCTTTCCATGTACATCGAACAGCCCCAGATATTGCCCCCTGCGTCCAGGTAAGACCAGAAGGGCAGGGCCAGACATTTTTCGTAGTCATGTTTTTTGGCATCCCAGGTGTCCATGGTGTCCCTGCGGAAGATCACCGAGAACCCATTCCCATTTTGGGCGGCCAACTCTTCGGCCAGTTCGTCCATTCCTTCGTACTTGACCCCTTCGTAAAGGTGGGTTTTGGAAAGGGGGTGTTGGCTGTAGGGCTTGATCACCAGATAGTCCATGCCGATTTCCTTGGCCAGCTTGGCCAGGGCCACCGCCTCGTGTTGGTTCTCGGGCAGGAGCAACAGCTGCATCCCCAAGGTGCAGTGGTAGCCCTTCGACTTCTTGAGTTCGGCGGCAAAGGAGAGGTTTTTGATGGTCAGGTCAAAGTCGATCGGTTTGGACCGGTGGATCTTGGCGTAGGTCTCGGCGGTCGCCCCGTTGATTGAGGTCTTGATCCAGCTGGTCACCGGCAGGATCCGCTTGGCCGCTTCTGCGTCCAGCTTCACCGAGTTGGTGGTGAAGGAAGCATCGATCCCCGAGGCCTTGGTGTGTTCGGTCAGCTCCACCATGTCCGGGTGCAAAAAGGGCTCGCCCTCTCCGGCGAACATGATACTCTTGAGGCCCAACCGGCCCATCTCGGTCAGCCGTTCCTTCAAGATCGCCGTGTCCAGGTTCCGTTTCTGGTAGCCCATAAAGTCCAGGGCGCAGTAGGTACAGCGGTGGTTGCAGCCGCCGGTAGGGGAGACCTCCATGTAGATCGGATAGACGTTTTTGCCCTGTTGCCACTGGTGGACCCGGTCAATGTGGTACACCAGCTTGTGGCTGTCGATTCGATACTTGTCGGACATGCGTCTCTCCTTGCAGGATTTAAGAAAGGGTTTTGGGGATCTGTTTGAGCAGCGACCCCACATAATTCTCCAGCTCCGCAGCCCGGATCGGCTGGTTGCCCACCCGGCTGACCGCAATCGCCGCCGTGCAGGCCCCCAAGGCCGCAGCTTCCATCAATTCCGCCCCCGAGCAGAGGCTGACCGCCAAGGTGGCCAGCAGGGAATCCCCCGCCCCCGCCACGTCCACGGGGGTCTGGCAGAGCCCCGGGAAGGCCTGGGCTTGGTGTCTCCCCTTGGGGTCGTTGACATAGGCGATAAACCCGGCCGCCCCCAAGGTCAGTACCAAGTGGTGGGCCTGGGTTTCGCTCAACAGTTTGCGGGCCAACTTCTCCAACCCCGATTCCTGGTCGGCCAGGGCAATCCTGGCTTCCCGTTCGGTCGGGGTGATCAGGTGGTAATGTTTGAACTTTCCCACATTGCCCACCTGACTGCTGCATTGCAAATCACCAAAGAGCCGAATCCCGTGTTTGGCCGCAATCTCATGGAGCCCCCGCAGCACCCCGTCGGTGACCACGCCATACACAAAGTCCGCCACCACGATCCCGTCCAGATGGGGGGCCATTTCTTCCACCTTGGCCAGCAGGGTCCTTTCCAATTCCTTGGAGATGCTGTGTTCCTGCAACCGGGAGACCCGCAGCAACTTCTGGTTGTCCACCATGTAACGGATCTTGAAGGTGGTGGGTCGGGTTGGGTCTTCGAGCAGGGTCGAGGGGACCTGGAACTGGTCCAAGAACCGCTGGATGGTCCGGCCCTTTTCGTCGTTGCCGATCACCGAAAGGTAATGGCACTGGGCCCCCAAGGTCTGGATGTGGCAGGCGACGATCCCCGCTCCCCCCACAAACTCCTTGGCATCCAGTTCCCGGATCACCAGCACCGGGGCCTCTTGGCTCATCCCCAAAGCATCGCAGGCGACATACTGGTCCACAATGGTGTCGCCGATCACCAACAGCCGCTGTTTGCCGAACTGGCCGATCCGAGACCGGAGCCCCGCCAGATCGATCCCCGAACGTTGGCAGACCGACTGGAACTCCAGGAGTTTTTCCAGGTGGATCTGTTCGGGACTGCTAAACAGCGCTTCGGTGCTGGCGTAAGAAACATCCCCGGAGGAATAAACCGTCTTGCCCCCGTAGCTTTTGACCACCGCCAAGTAAGGCTCGACCTCGGCCCGCCGCTCCTCTTCAAACTCGTTGCCCAGCACAAAGACCTGGGGCTTTAAGGCCCCCAAGATGTCTTCTAGCCTCAGCCCTTCCATCACCACCACCTGGTCCACCGCCGAGAGGGCCGCAACCCCCAGGGCCCGGTCTTCGGCAGAGAAAAACCGGCTTTTTTCCGGTTCCTCCAACTGGCTTTGGCCCATCACCGCCAGCACCAGGACCTCACAAAGTTCCCGGGCGTGGTGCAAAAACCGCAAGTGCCCCGGATGGATCACATTAAAATGCCCAAAGGCGAAGCCCACCTTCTTGGGGCCTGCACTCAACTTTTGGAGCCGCTCCAGCGCCTCTGGAGACGGCAGGATCTTTTGTTTGCTGGTTAACATCATTACCGGTTCAGTAGGGCGATCACAAACTTGTCGAACAACATCTTTTCAAAGGACCAGGGCCCCGCCGGGGCATTGAGGCTCAAGCTGGCGGTGGCCCCGCCCAGGAGCAGGACCCAGTCTTCGGATAGCCCCAGCTTGTCCAGGCAGGCGGTCAGGGAGAAGACCGCACTGGGCCAGTCCACTCCGGGCCGACTGGACCCAGAGGGCACCAGGGGGGGCAGAGGGATCTGGCCCAGCTGGCTTTGCCGCAACAGTCCTCCCCCTTCGGTGGTGAGCAGCAGGTCCGGCTGGTCTCGCCAGATCGGTTCGGTCAGAGCCCAGGCCGCAGCCCCGTCGGCAAAAAGTCGGTTGGAGCTGACCAGCAGGTCCAGCTTCCGGTAGTCCGCCAAGGCTTGGTGCACCGCTCCGGGGCGCTCAACCCCCAAAAACAGGCTCAGGTGGTTGGCCCGGCGGGCCAGTTTCTCTTTGATCTTGGGGGTCACAAACCCCAGGCCCAGGTCAAAGACCAGGACCAGGTCGTACCCGGCAAGCTTTTTTTCCAACCGGCCCAGGATCTTTTTTTCCTCCTCCGCCGAGAGCGGGGCGGGTTTTTGGAAGTTCACCTCAAACCGGCAAAAACCGCTTTTGTCCACAAACCGCTCCCCGCTGGGATAGACCCAACGGTCGTCCACGATCAGGTCGGCAAACACCTGGGGCGGCATCCAAGGGGCGACCGGGGCTTGGTTGGCCCCGGCGATGGACAAAAAGTCCAGGTGGTCACAAAAGGCCTTGAGCACGTTGAGCCCCAACAGTGCCCCTTGGGGGGCCGGGTAACTTTCCTCCACCAACGCCGGTTGGCCGGGGGCCACTAGGTGGACCTGCTCCAGCCCAAATTCCCCCAAGACCAGCACCTTCAGCTTCTCCAGCCCCTGGAGAGACTCCAGGATGGTTTCCGCCTTGGTGGACTCGGAGAGTTTGGACAAAAAGGGACGGGCTTCCTTGGAGAAGACCTCAAAGTGGTTGTTGAGCAGTTTGGAGGAACTGAAGATGATCTCGTGGGTGAACTCCATCTTGCCACCCAGGGACTCCACCTTCTTTTTCTCCGCTTCCAGCCTGCCGGTGACATCCACCTTGTTCAGGTATTCCGAACCTTTGACGTAGATGTCCGGTTTGATCTGTTCCAGGGTCTCCAAGGCGGTGGGCCATTCGTTGATGGCCACGTAGTCCACAAATTCCAGGTTGGCGATCGCCTCGGCCCGTTGGTCCTGGTTGAAGACCGGGCGGCCGGGGCCTTTGGCGATGAACCGGTCGGGGGTCAAGGTGACCACCAACAGGTCCCCAAACTTCTTGGCTGCCTTGAAGTAACGGGTGTGCCCAAAGTGCAGCAGGTCAAACTCCCCGTGGCACAGCACCACCTTCCTGCTGCCCCGCTTGGCCAGCAGGGCTCCGATCTCGGCGACCGTTTTGATCTTCCTTTGGACCGACATGAGGGTCAGGCCAGGGGGTGGGCACAAAGCCAGCGCATCACCATGTGACCTACGATCTGCTGGAGATCCTCGGCGATTTGCATGTTGTGGATCTCGTAGTGCAGGGCGTGGTCGGCCAGGGCTTTGGCCTTGCCGCCGGTAAAGCCCAAGAGGGCGTAGCTCTCGATCCCCAGCTCCTTGGCCTTCTCCAGCGCCTTGAGGATGTTGGGGCTGTTGCCCGAGCCGGAGAAGACGATCAGCACGTCCCCAGGGCGACCCAGCACCGCCAGTTGGGCACTAAAAATCTTGTCGTACCCTTCGTCGTTGGCCAGACAGGTGTTGACCGCTTGGTTCGAGGGCAGGGCGTTGACCCGCAGCCCCAGGCCCCGAGGCTTGTCGATCCCGTAGATCAGGTCGTTGGCCAAGTGAATGGCGTTGGCCGCACTGCCGCCGTTGCCGCAAATGAAGACCTGGGCCCCTTCGGACCAAGCCTTGCGCAACCGTTCGCTCAGGTGGGCCACCAGAGACAGGTCGGTCTGTTCCATCACCTGGGACAATAGGGTCTGGTAGTCCCGGAAAAAAGTTGTGTCCATGAAGGCAGAAGTCTGAAGGTTTACGCCAGAGGGGGCCAAGAGCCGCTTTCTTAGGGGAGTAGGCTACCGCTCCCAGGCTGGTTTGTATAGACAAAAGCGAGCTTTGGTCAACCAAAGACCTGGTCGAATTCGCTCCTCGCCTTGTGGAAATCGTCGATCTGGCCAATGTCCATCCAGTATTCCCGGATCGGAAAGGCCAAGACCTTGGACTGGGCGGCGATCAGGGCCTCAAAGAGCTGGGGCATGTCGTAAAACTGACCGGACGGGATCAGCTCCAAACAGCCGGGGGCAAGGGCGTAGATCCCGGCGCTGACAAAAAACCGGTGCACCGGCTTCTCGTCGATCCGGGTGATCTTCTGGTCCTCCAGGTTCACCACTCCGTAGGGCACCTGGAAGTCGTACTCCCGTACGCACATCACCGCCTGGGCGCTTTGGCGGTTGAGAAAGTCCAGCAGGTGGCTGAAGTTCGCCTTGGTCAGCAGGTCTCCGTTCATCACCAAAAAGGGCTCAGCGGGCCGCTCGGGCAGCAGCGACAAGGCCCCGGCGGTGCCCAGCCGCTCCGGTTCCTGGATGTAGCGGATCTCCACCCCCAGCTTGGAGCCGTCCCCAAAGTGTTCGATGATCTTGTGGGCCTGGAAGTTCACACACAGGTAAAACCGGGTGAACCCGTACTCTACAAACTGTTCTAGGATCGTCTCCAAGATCGGCTTGTTGCCCACCTTGAGCATCGGTTTGGGGGTGTCTTGGGTCAACGGCCTCAGCCTCGTGCCCAGGCCGCCAGCCATCAGCACCACCCAGTTCTGCCGTTTCTCGGGGCTCAAGATCTCCCCAAACACCTCCAGCCCCACCAGGGTCCCCGCCCCGTACACCAAGGGGATGTGTCGCAGGCTCTTGGCGTTCATCAGCCCCAACAGCTCGCTACGGGTGCTTTCAAAAGAGGCGGTGGTTGGCTCCTTGAACATCACCTGCTCCACCGGGGTCTCCAACCCCGCCCCACGCAAGATCGCCCGCCGCACATCTCCATCGGTGATACAGCCCAAGAGCCTCTGCCCCTCGTCCACCACCAACGCAATCTGCGCCCCCCCAGACTCGATCACCCCAATCGCCTCCGCCAACCTCGCCCCCGGCCCCACCAACGTCTTCTTGTACTCTTTCATCTCCTTCTCTCCCGTACAGGCCCAACTCCAACAAAAACTAGCTCCTGGGACGGATATAGGTCAAGCTGGTGTCCAGGGCAG
>CAZQUK010000055.1:10034-12828 GCA_964596435.1 uncultured Oligoflexia bacterium | reverse complement strand
CAGATAAAACCCCTGCAATTCTCGAAAAATTTAAAAATATTGATAAAAGAGTCACAGTAATAAGAAATGAAAAAAACCTTAAACTGCCAGCCTCGTTAAACATCGGATTCGGCAAAGCTCAGGGTGAATTTTTCACATGGACATCCGATGATAATCAATACTTACCGTCGGCCCTTGAAGAATTATATAATAATCTCGAAAAAAACCCAGCCGCAGATGTGGCCTATGCCAATTGCGTGTCCATTAACGATAGTGGTGAACAAATAGGCCTTGTACGTGTTTATCCGAAAGAAAAACTAATCGATGGAAATTGTATTGGCGCTTGTTTTCTTTACCGGAAAATTGTTCACGAAACACTTGGCGGATACTCGGAGGATTTATTTTGCGCAGAAGACTACGACTTTTGGTTGCGCGCAGCAACTCGGTTTCAGATGCAACCCATTAGTAACGTTTTATATAAATACAGGTTTCACCCAAAATCTTTAACCCAAAGCAGACCAGATAAAACCTATATTGCCGCAGAAACGGCTCTAATAAAAAACCTTCCACACATGAATTGGTTAACCCATGCTCAAAAATCAAAAGCTTACTTAAGGTTAGTTAAACACGGAATTAAAACTAAGAATAAAAATCTTATTTTTATGTATTTCAAAGAGGCCTTAAAAAATTCAATTCCATGGACAATTTACTATTCTATAACCAAAGCCATAAAAATGTTTTTTTATCGCAAAAAATAAGCCACGCACCAAGGGTTCTCACACGCGCCACTCAATATAGAGCAAAATAATTTTTAATTGTTTTCTAAAATATTTTTTAGGGTGCGGCAAACAATATCAACTTTTTCCTCAGTTAAGGTCAGACCAGAGGGTAAATACAAGCCATATTTTGCAGCACGATCTGTTATTGGGTACTCTTCTCCAATAAAAAGTCCTTTGTTTTTAAAAACTGGCTGCGAATGAAGTCCCAAAAAAAAGGGTCTTGATCCAATTCCTTTTTCATGCAGCTTTTGCATTAAATCTTTTGCAGTAAGTCCAAGTACCTGGTCAAGCTCAATTGAGTACATCCAGTACACGGACTTGGCCCATGGCATTTCTTCTTGGAACTTTACCTCTGTAATTTCACTTAAACATTTTTTGTAATACTCGCCAAGGCGTCTTTTAATTTTAATTAAAGATTCTATCCTTTCCATTTGTGCAAGGCCCACTGCGGCTTGAAGGTTTGTCAGTCTAAAATTATAGCCAAGCTCATCATGCAAAAACCTTTGCTCAGACTTAAAATATAAATTTCTGTAACTTTCAGCACGCTTTGCAATTTCAGGGTTTGATGTTAAAACCATGCCGCCTTCACCTGTTGAAATTATCTTGTTTGCATAAAAAGAAAACGCCGAAACATTACCAATGCTACCAAGCTTACGACCTTTATATTCTGCTCCGTGCACTTCAGCAGCATCTTCAATAACCATTAAGTTATATTTTTTTGCAAGATCTAAAACCGGGTCCATATCAACCGGGTGGCCATACATATGCACAGCCATAATTGCCTTGGTTTTTGGGGTTATTTTATTTTCAATTTGTGTAACATCCATATTCCAAGTGCGTGGTTCAATATCAACTAAAACTGGCTTTGCTCCAAGGCGGATTATTGCAATGGCACAGGAAATAATTGTAAAAGAAGGAAGTATAACCTCATCCCCCTCACTTACACCAATTGCATGAAGTGCGGCCTCAAGTGCCGCTGTTCCATTGCAAACAGCAACACCATGTTTTGCTCCAATAAAGTTTGAAAAAACTTGCTCAAATTTTTTTACAAACGGGCCATCAGAAGATATCCACCCTGTATCAATACATTCACATAGAAGTTCTTTTTCTCTTGCGCCAAGAAGTGGTTCATTAACTGGTATCATTTATTTGCCCCGAAGTTTGCGTGTTTAGAAAGCATTCTTAAATATTTTATCCCTTTTGGAAAATATCCAAAAAAGTTTGTGGAAGTTTTTGATTCACCAAACTGCCTGTTTTTAAACGAATATGGAACTTCTAAAAAGTTAGTATTATTTTTTGCAAGTTTACAAAGCATATCAATAAAATACTCACCATAATCACCCGTCAAAGGAAGTGCCTTATTTAGCGTTTGCCGTTTGATTGCAATATAGCCGCTTGTAATGTCCTGCACTGGAACCCTTGTTGTAAGAAAAGCTATTTTACTTAAAATTAGGCTTAGAATTTTTTGAAATTTAAATGCGCCATCTCTTTCATCAACTCCGCCTGTAGCATATCTGGATGCAATAGCCGCATCCACACCATTTCCAAGCGCACTTAAAAGAGTATTAAGAAGACTTGGCGGGTGCGATAAATCACAATCCATCCAGACAACAATGCCTCCAGTTGCGGCATTAATTCCAGCATTGATTGCAGAAGTTAACCCACGCTCATTTTTTCTGTGAATTAATTGTACGGCCTCATTATTTTTTGAAAAATCTGAAACTTTTTGCCATGTTTTATCTGGCGAATCGTCATCAACAACAATAATTTCATGGGTGCGATCTTGTAACTGTGCTTGAAGCTCATGAATTAGAACAATTATATTTTGCGCTTCATTATAGGTTGGCAGTACTATTGAGACTTTTTCCATTCACACAACTTACAGTAATTTAGAAAAAAACTCTAGAATCTTAAAAAGTGGGGGTTTGCGCGCCGTGGCGTGTTGCGACGTGGTGTGGTACGCAACACGGGGGCAAAGTTAGGCGGCGAGCTGAAGATGGGATAGAGATGGGATAGAGATGGGATAGAGATGGGAT
>CAZQUK010000055.1:0-9934 GCA_964596435.1 uncultured Oligoflexia bacterium | reverse complement strand
AGATGGGATAGAGATGGGATAGAGATGGGATAGAGATGGGATGGAACGTTAGTTATGGCCGAAAGTAATAACGAACATCGCTTTATGGGCGGCACTTAAAATTTTTTTTTATCCTCATCGGGGTTAATATAGGGCCCCTGCTTTACTTCAATCATTTCTGTGGGCTCAAGCATTTCAAACCCGTGTCCACCAGAAACAAGCAGAATTATGTCGTTAACACCCAAAGTAACACTCGCGTGGAATGTTTTATCGTTTTTATATAAATCAACACGAACTCGCCCTGATTTAACAATTAAAACTTCCTGTGTGTAATCCACCTGGCGAATTACCTGTTTATGAATGTGTGGTTGAATTTTATGCCCTTTTTGGTGGTTCATATATGCTAACTGTTGCGAAAAACTGTTGGGTGTAAAAAATTCAAGGCCCTCTTTTTTGAACGATCCACGCACAACAAGTGCCAGAATCTGATCATTGTGTTTTATGGTTTCAAGCATTCTTTGTCCTTTTAGGTTTCCTCTTTAAATACAAACTAATTAAATAATTTAGCGCAGGTTCACGGTACTTACCAAACAACCACATTTCCAGACTAAATATCCACCAGGTAAAAAGAAAGCTCATTGGTAAAAGCTGCCTTTGCCATTCGTTATCGTATCCGGCACCCATCCAAAGTCCTGCAATAGCTGTACACCCAAAACCAATAAGACACGCTCCACTTACCCAAGTTTGATAATAAAATTTTTCATTATCAAAAATGCAAATGCGTTTTCCAAAAATAAGAAGTCCAAAAAAAGCAAAAACCGCCAAATATGCAGGCCCTACAATCATGTTTCTTGAATAAACAATGAGTGCTACTAATCTGTCATTGCTTGAGTATACATCCCACGTGGCTTCAATACCGCGCCCTTCAGTAACCCAAAACACATCAGGGTGCCTATGCACCATAACCCAAGCAATACCTAAAGCCAAAAGTGTTCCGACACAAGAACTAAAATATATGGGCCAATATGGCCTATTTTTTCCATGATATTTTTTTGTAACCGCTAATACAAAAAGAGTAATAGAAAAAGCCACACCTGTATTTTCTACTACCCATGAGCCAATTAATCCCCATAAAAAAGCTAAGAACAAATAACCATATATATTCTTTAGTGCCTTAATTCCATTTGAATATTTGTTATCAAATATTTTTAAAATATATGGAAGCGATACAATAAAAACAGACCAATAAAGAAGTATCACTGCATCGTTTGTGGTAAGGCCCTTGGCACCTACAACAATTGGTACAAGTCCTAAACCTAAAAGCGCAAGAGCACCTGAAAACATTTTTAAACTCAAAAAAAGTAGAATAAAAGAAAATAAATATGCACAAGCAACAACAAAACTCGATGCTACATGAGTTGGAAACGCCGATTCAGTTAATTTTGGATTTCTAAATCTTTCTGTATCATATTTAGGAAATAATTTTGAATTACCAAAAGCAATATAGGGTCTAACAACAATTGATTCGAAACTTAAAACAGCCCACGGCACCATTGTTCGAAAACAGGAAGGCAAATCCCTACAAAAACTGGCTTGTTCAATAATCGAATCTTTTGTTGCATTTTTTTGAAACATGGTTTTTTCAACACCCATTCCTCTAAATTGTATGGGCCCACTTGAATAAAGCCCCCACCAAAAAAATAATAAAAATAAAGACAATAAAAGCGCTATCATAAAATTTATATTCAAATTAGTTTTCATACTTCATTAACCTACTTACATTGAACTTAAACGTAGCAATAAATTGTAAATATTTACTAATTGCATCTCCAAAAACCCTCACTCCTTTGTGGAACAACAAAAACCTTTTTACAGTTTTTTTCAACTAAAGCTTTTCTAATACCATCTTCTGGAAATTCTCCAACTACAATTAAATCTCTTTCAGATTTCCCATTCAAAATTCCAACATTATTAATACTTTTCTTTACTAAAAAAGGGGCAGTTAAAAGAATATCTAAATCTGATGCATAGCCACCCGAAGTACTCCATAATAATTTATTATTTAATGACAAGCGGCGCCAATATTCCTGCAACTTTTCCTGCCTACACATACCACAGTTCCACCACTCTTGACGATCTTTATACCAGGCATCTTGGGTCTGAAACACCACAATAAGACATCCAAATAAAACAAATAATACTAATCCCACATTAGAAAATCGTGGCCAAAACTTAATCTTTTTTATTAAATAAAACAAACCCCATACAAGGGCAGTAAGTGCGCACACAACAACAGGGAATAAATACCTTGTTTGAACCCCTGGAGTTAAAAATAACCACCATAAAAAATGAATAATAATAAATGTACTTATTAATCCCCAACCACGTTCATTTGAAGTTTTTCTTTTCCACATTATAAAAGAAATACAGGTTCCCACAATTACAAGCACAAG
Source organism: uncultured Oligoflexia bacterium (assembly GCA_964596435.1). Classification (GTDB taxonomy): domain Bacteria; phylum Bdellovibrionota; class UBA1018; order UBA1018; family CAZQUK01; genus CAZQUK01. The sequence goes on along the minus strand of CAZQUK010000055.1, from coordinate 7,502 downwards.
TGTTCTTACTTTAATTAATTTCCAAATTGCCAAAATGTGCTCAATTATTAAACTAATATATTCAGAAAATGTTGTAAATTTTGTAAGCCCGGCCCCATTTGTGGATTTCATAATTTCCGGATATGCAATCCAATAATCAATAGTCCCTTGGACGCCCATTTCATAAGTCATCCACCCCAACCAGATTATCCAGGGAAAAACGCAACCGAAGGCTAAAAATAATAAATCCTTTATATTCTCTTGATTAAATCTATTTCTTAAAAACCAGGCACAACAAATAAAAAATGAGAAAATAAACAAGTAAGGTTTAGATAAAAAAGCTAAAGTCGCACTCATCCCAGTTAAAAATGGTTTATTATATCTAAAAGAAAACAAACCTAAAACAAGATAAAATGCGCTTACACCTTCGCCAAGAACACCAAATAAAAAATAATTTGCCTCATTAAAGCCACGCCATCCAAGATGAAATATTCCAACAAAAATTCCCGCTACCACTATAGCTGACCCAACATTCAAAGAACCAAATTTAGATTTTCCATCTTCAGTTACATAAATAATTCTAAAAGCTCCGCAAATTAACACAACAAGTAAAAATAAATGATAAATAATTACAACAATCCTACCACTAAAGCTTGTGCTCCATCCGCTAAGACTAGCTAATATTGCAGCCGGAACAATTACAGTTGGGCCTGTTGTCAGATGTGGCGCAAACGGGTCCCCGCGCCATGCTTGATATTTCCCCCGCCTAACTAAATTTTCAATAAGCTCAATATGCAAAGCTTCATCTTCAGTAATATGAAAATTGTGGGCCTGTTTGAAAGCATACCTAATGCTTTCAAATGCGGGCCATGCAAATACCCAAAACATTAACCCCGCAAAAATAGTTAAAAGTATTTTTTTGAAAATATTATTTTTTAACAAGAATTATTAACTTCCTTCTCTTTTTGCAATTATAAATCCACATTTTCTATAAAGCTCACGCCATGGTGTAGTACGCTTCTCGCCTATTAGCCCAACTGTCTCCAGATCATTTTCTTGGTCAGTTATAATCCATTCTGCTTCAGTTTGGTCATACAAATCAGTTGGAATTGAAACCCATCTGCGTTTATTTAAATGCGTCCCTATGGGGTCCCTTACTAAAAGATGGACATTTTTTGGTATTTCATTTATAAGTTTTCTATAACAAAGAATATCCTCACCAATGCTCCAGCCACGCCTAATATAGCTTATTTCACTAACATCTAAATTTGTTAAAGAAATTGCTAAAAAACACTGAACCGCAAGCATTCCTAAATTCTTTTTAATCTTTTCCAAATATTTATATAGAGCCGCACACCCAAGCATGCTTGCAAAACACACAGGACCAATTGACGATCCCACATAGTGATTCTTCCAATCAAGAAATGCCGGATTGGTTGAGAATACAATAAATGCAAGTGGTGGTATCACTGTTACTAGCGCAAACTTACTAAATAAAAACACGCCGCCGCCAGTGTTCCAAAACAATATTTTAAAGAATTTTAAATTGCTCCAAGCAACTTCTATAAATATCCAAGGACGGGTTAAAATTGTAAGAAATAAATCCTTAACACCACCATTTAAATAAGAATAGTAATTACCTACAGCTTTTACTTTTTGAATAACAGCCATATAAAACGGAAGCACTGCAAACCCAAGCAATGCTAGTGGTAAAAATATTTTCAAGTTTCGAGTTTTAATAAAACCATAAATTGCAATGGCACTAAATAACCACCAGAAATCTTCGCGCCAAATTGCAACTAAAAACATAAAAACACAAGCCTGCAATATTTTCTTTTTTTCTATAAAATATAAGGCCCAAATAGAAAATGGAATTGAAAAACCATGTTCATGGAAATCCCATAAATTAATTCTATGCACAGAATCCCAGGTCCAATAAAACACAAGGGGGAGCCATCTTGGTATGGGTTTTGGTAATATATAATCACCAACTTTATAAAGTGGAATAAGTGCTGATAGGAGTGCCAATGACTGAAAAAACAAAAGCACTTCAGTTCGTGGAATTATTTTATAAATTAGAGCAAAAAAGTACAAACCAAAATTTAAGTGGTTTTCAGGAAAATAATTTACTGCAATGTTTTTACAAGGCTCAAGCCAAACAAACCAGGACTTAAAGCCCTCATTAATTGATGCATTATAAATTGCGTTATCGATAGTGCCTAGATCAAAAATATAATTCCCAAAGCTCCAGTACTTAAATATTGGTGCTGTAAAAAACATAAAAACAGAAAATAATGCAATAATATGTAAAAAAACAGATAAAACAGAAAGACCTTTAATTGGATAAAAAGAACGGTTTTTAATTACTTTAATAACCCCATCCATCATACTAATTGTCGATCGGCCAAGAGTTGTGTCACTAAGCCTTATACCCCAAAATATTCTTAAAATAATATAACCAATCGCACAAACCCGCCAAAGATCACCAACATAAGCAAACCTAATTTTACCCGCAATTTCCACCCCACCCATAGTATATAAAGCCAAAATAACCCACAAAAGCGCATCATAAACATAAGTTAAAACTATTTTTCCACGATAAAACCTTAAATACCTAAAAAGCATTTCAATAAAAGTTCTTATTTGATTTATAAAAAAAACAGAATTCATAAATATAAACGTCTCTTCTAAATTAGTTTGTTATAAAGTTCAACGTGTTCTTGAGCAATAGCACCTACTGAATATACTCTTGCATATTCAGTAGCTCCAGTTTTAAGCGAATTTAATAATTCAGGTTTTGAGTAATACGCCATTATTTTATCAGCCAAATCTTTATAATCTTCACTTCTAAATAATACTAATGCGTCTGGTACCCTATTTATAATTTCAAGATTAATAGGTAAATCTGAAGCAAATATTGTAGCTCCTCTTGCAATTCCATGTACCAAAGAACCAGAGCCCGATGTTTCTCTAAAAGGGGCAATAACAAAATCAATAGCTGCAAAATAAGAATCAATGTCATTATTTTTAATAAACCCAGGAAGCATCACCCTATCGCCTAGCCCCAACATTTTTATAAGATCCACACAATCAGAATGGTATTTTTCATCCCCTCTTCGCCTCACACCTCCAGCTAAAACAAGACCGACATCAGACGGTAATTCACAAAGTGCTCTAATTGCTACATCTTGTCCTTTTTCAGGTGTAAAAAAGCCAAAAACCATTAAAACAAATTTAATGTTATTCGTTTTTTTCCAAATGTTTATATAATCAATAGGTAAAACTTTGCGAAATTTAATTTCAAAATCATTACTCCACGGTACAAAATGCGGAATTTCAACAACTAGCTTAGTGCCACACATTTCAACAACTGATTTTTGCAATTTTGAATGAACAACAACCGCATCAAGCTCACCCCAAGTTTTTTTCCCCCATGTTTTTTTTAAGAATGGCAAAAATGCAAAATTCAAAATTGATCTTATTGGCCTTTCATACAGTTTTTTGCCCTTAACTTGATATTTATAATCAGGTGGTAGAACAGTATGCGCGGTAGCAAACAGTTTAACTCCAGAGAGATTACGTTTTAAATATTTAATTAATCTAGGATAAGAATAAAATGGAGGATTTTTTCCACCAAATAAACCGTATTCATGCTGAAAATGCACTATATCAGGTCTAAACATTTTTATCTGTTTTAATATTTCAGTCCCACTATCATAAGTATCTAAAGAAAGAACAAAACCTTCCTGTTTTTTTTGCTCAAGTCTTGAAGAAACAGCGGGCCAGAGGTTTTTAGAATAATCAGCAATGCCGCATTTTCTGTCCCAAGGTGTTACCCAACATACTTTCAACTGTCTACTCCTTGAATAATTTCTTTATTAATTCTTTTTTTTCGAAGCAAGATAACAACCATAACAAGTAATAATATGCAAAAACTTCCCAAAATACCTACCCTTGTAATTACAACTAAATCTAAACTCCATGTTTTTGAACCTATAAACGCCGAAACACTAGCCAATACAAGCGCAATAACAACCCATGGAACATATACTCTAAAAAAAACAGCCACGGCACCCTTTCTTAAAACAAGCCACGAACTAAATAGCCAGCCAAAACTCATGGCCCAACAGGCAAGAAGCGCCCAAAATAACCAGTCATGCATAGTTTTAAGTTCTAATTCACTCCACCTCCCATGTGACAATAATTTAAGTGCCCAAGGTGCGATTAAGTATACAACAGTCATTAAAACAATATTTGCAAGAGCAAGCCCAAGTGTTAAGCGTACAAGTTCTTCTTTTTCACGTTTTTTTCTATCTACATCCAAAACACCATCCACTATTTTTCCTCTTCCTACCCAAATAGAAAAAAGATTCGCAAATGCCATAGGAAAAGCCAGTGTAAAATTTGAAATCTTAATCACCGCTGCATAAAGACCAATTAAGCGCGCGGGGAAATCAAAAACACCTATAAAAAACATATCAAGATTCTGAACCCAGTTTTGAACAATACCTGAAAGATGTGTCCAAAGTGAAAACGTTTTAAGCGCCGAAATTAATACACTACTTATCTTTGGTAAATCATAAAACTTACGTTCTTCGGTCTCATCCAGCCTCATATTCGCAAGTACTTTCATACTTTTGTGTCTTGCAAAAACTGCAACAGAGATGGCAGAAAACCATGAAACCAAAGCTAACAAATCAAGTCTTCCAGAAATACCTAGCGCCACAACAATAGTACCACCAAGAAGTGAAAATTTTTGATATAAACTAATAACATTTAATGTTTTTAAATTTAAGTTTAAGCGTAAAAATTCCCTATCTGCGCCTGATATTTGAGGCGAAAGCGCTAAACCAAAGGCCCAAAGAACTGCAAAAAACCTATCACCTCCACTAACGTTGGTGCTATGATCATCAATTATATTAAAAAACCAGGCAACAAAAAGGGTTAATACAAAAGCAATTCCAATCTTACTCCAGGCAAATATTCGTAAAGCCTTAAGGTTTGCACCAAGAATCCTTGTACCACTAGCTTTCCATTCACCAAAATCTCTATAAAGCACCGTTTCTGGTGTTAGAAAAAAAAATAGCATTGGAGCAACATAAGCCTGGGCAAGAGCTAATTTAGAAAACACCTCTGGTGAAAGCGCCCAAAGTAATATTAAAGTAGAAAAAGCATCGGCAACGCGTGTAATGGCGTGTTCAAGCGTGTTCCAAAAACCATGCTCAAACCATGAAGAATAGCGTTTTAAAACCAATTAAAGCCCCTTATCGATAATAATCTGGATGATATTTCTTTGGTAAATTAGTAAAAGCGTCATTGAATTTCACTAAAAAGTTAAAACTAAAAAGATGCCAAAGGGCCGCAAAGCCGTCTTTCCAATTAATTTTTTTGCCCTGCAGTTGTGTTCTTGGGTAATACGCAATGGGGAGCTCATGCACTCTGGCCCTAGTTTTTGCAATGTAGGCAGTAAGCTCAATTTCTATTCCAAAGCGCTTTGACTTTAGGTTCATTGATTTTAATAAATCTGATTTAAATACCTTATAACAGGTTTCCATATCGGTAAGATAAATGCCTGACATAAGATTACTTAAAAATGTTAAAAAATAATTTACAAAATAATGATACGTACGATGCACTTGGGTAACATTCTTTTTAAACCTACTGCCATAAACTACATCAGCTTCACCTTTTAGAATGGGATCAAGAAGTGATGGAACGTCTTTTGGGTCATATTCAAAATCAGCATCATGAATCATAATAATGTCTCCACGAGCTTCATTAAACCCACGAATAACTGCCGAACCCTTACCCCGATTTTCCGGTTGCTTGATAAACTTAAAATTATATTTTTTTGAATACTCTTCTAAAAGATCAGCACTTTTATCGGTCGATGCATCATCAACAAATATCCATTCTCTTTCAACCTGGCAGGGGGACTTCATAAGTCGTTCAATTGCCTCTGGCAAAAGAGCCTCTTCATTATATACTGGTACAACTACAGTAAACATTAGCACTTCCCTTCATTGTAAATATTTTCATTATTTGTCTCAGACAATTTAGACTTTCGGGTATGATCTTCCTCAAAGCCATCTTTTCTTTCAACCAGGTATAGTGGCCTTCTTTTTACTTCATCAGAAATCTGTGCCAAATATTCTCCAATAACACCTATTGCAATTAATTGAACACCACCTAAAAAGGCAATTAAAACAAAAAGAGACGTCCACCCCTTAACTAAACTTTCATCATTCAAAAATACCTTAAGGTACGTAAAGTACAGCCCTTCTGCAAAGGCAAAACTTGCAACCAGCACACCAGCATAAAAAACAAGACGTAACGGAATGTAAGAAAAGCCAAAAATAGCATTTTTAGCCAACTTAAACATTTTTAAAAATGGGTATTTTGTGTCACCCGCAAAACGCTCATCCCTAACATATGTAACACCTGTTTGCTTAAAACCAATCCAAGCAAAAAGTCCACGCACAAAACGGTTTCGCTCTTCAAGCCCCTTAAAAGCATTAAGTGCCTTTCTATCTACTAATCTAAAATCACCAACATTTTGTGGAATATTAACTTCTGTTAAAAAGGATAAAAGTCTATAAAAAATTGAAGCAGTGGTTTTCTTAAACCAGGTTTCACCTTTTCTTTTTTCACGAATTGCGTAAACAATATGGTATCCTTCTTGCCATTTTTTTATCATTAAAGGTACGACATCCGGGGGGTCCTGCAAATCCGTATCCATAATAATTACAGCATCTCCTTGCGCATGATCCATTCCTGCTGTTATTGCAACCTGGTGACCAAAATTTCTTGAAAGTTTTACTAATTTAAAACGAGGATCTTTTTTACAAATATCGCCAATAACTGAAATGCTATTGTCGGTACTTCCATCATCAACAAATATAATTTCTGATAACCCACTGGTTTTAGTTATTACTTCAGAAAGTTTTTCAGAAAAAACTGTTAAAGTTTCTTCTTCATTAAAAACAGGGCAAACAAAAGAAAAAGTAGGTTTCATATTTCCTCACACATTGAGGGGCAATGTTAACGCAAAGCGATTAAAAGAACCATGAAAAACTGTAAAGAACTATAACAAAAAAGGATGGTTGCTGCAGCGCGTTTCGGGCTTTAATTTATTGATTTAATACAAATTATTTGATTAATTGAACGGACTTTTAAAATCATACTTTTCTTCACAAATAGAAGGCTCGTTCAAATGACTAATTTTAAATTAGTAACAAACAAGATACTAGCATGTCTTGATACTCCACCCAAAATATTGATTGTTTTGATTTTCATACTGCTTATTACCGCACTACCTTACTCCGCTCCCCTACTAACTCTTCTACTAATAGGTTATGGCGTCGGCGTTTTTCTGGGCACAAAAGGAACTAAATCAATCGCAATGGGAATAGGGGCATGGCTTGGTATTTTTGTTCCACTTGGTCACCTTATTGGAAAAGCTGATCTTTATGGAAGAGAATATTTAATTATTGTAATTCTTTTATCTTTGGCCGCTACGGCTT
>CAZQUK010000054.1:0-13057 GCA_964596435.1 uncultured Oligoflexia bacterium | reverse complement strand
CTCCTATTAGAAGTGACAGCTCGTTCCAAAGCTCCGACATCCGTGCGCCAGTGATAAATTCGGTTTCAACCCCAAGTTCATAATATAATCTGTAATCACTTGAGATTTTTTCAAGAACCCCTGCCTTAAAAGTTGCTTTTCCTACTGCTGAGAAATTTAAATATTTGTACGAATCACTGTCATCCAAAAAATAAGAAGAGAAGTTTGCTGTTACAAAATTCACAGCCGCATAATACATGAATTTATCTTGAAAATTTTCAGGGTTTAACCGTGCTTCTTTCCCCGTTCTAAACTGCAAAACCGATACTCTTACGTTTTGATTAACACCTAAATATTTATCCCTGAAAACTTCAACCGGGGCTAAACCTAATGCGGAAAAGCAGTCTCTTTCTATGGAGCAATATTCCATTAACCCTATTGGTAAGATTTTAAAGTCAAAACCCGCATCAGTGGTATCTATGTTATCGTAAATGCCAAAATTTCCTATTACCTCAAAAAAATATACTTTTTTACTTTTTTTATTCTTATCAGTATGTTCATACCCGAAAACTTCAAAACCAACCACAAAGTGTCTTGATTGGGGTGATGAGAACGTATCCGTTTTTGCCTCAACACTCCCACCGATACCGCTTTGTTCCACTATTTCAACAATAGGGGCTGCCCATACCAACTTTAAGGTCAGAAGTAGTACTATATAAAAAAAAGCCAAGATTTTCATTAGTTAAGTTCTCGAGTCGTAAGCTATATACGCATTGCGCATTCTAATCAATACTATTTTTTTTACCCATAACCCGCCACAGTGCACTCGAACTAAAATAAAGAATTTTCCACTTTCCCTTCCATAAGCTGTAATGTGAGAATATTAGGATACACCAAGAGAAAGGACCGCGTATTTTCATGAACTCCACACAAAACACTATTAATAAAACCTTGTTACTTATTTTAGACGGATTTGGCATTGCTCCTGACTCAAAATTTAATGCTGTAAAAAACGCAAATATGCCTTTTTATAGGGAATTATTAAACAACTATCCAAATGCCCAATTACTTGCCCACGGAGAAAACGTTGGGCTTCCACCCGGTAACATGGGTAATTCTGAGGTTGGCCACATGACCATCGGCGCCGGTAAGATTATTTATCAAGATCTTTTAAGAATCTCAAATGCAATTAAAGATGGCTCTTTTTATAAAAACCAAATTTTAATTGAAACCATTAAGGCGGGCGCAAATAAAACCGGACGCGTACACCTTATGGGACTAATATCCGATGCCGGTGTTCACAGCAATATTAACCATCTTATTGCTCTTCTTGATCTTTGTGTAACACTTGAAGTTCAAAACGTTTATATACACGCGTATCTTGATGGAAGAGATACGGCCCCCACCTCTTCTATTGGCTTTTTACATACTTTACTTTCGCATAAAGCATTTTCACAAACAGGTGTTAACAAAACCAGAGCAAAAATCGCCACCGTAATGGGGCGCTATTGGGCCATGGATAGAGATAAAAGATGGGACAGAATAGAAAAAGCCTATAAAGTATTAACCGGAAATATGAAACCATATTTTAAGAATGCTGATGCTGAGAGAAAAGACGCCGTAATTGATATTGTTACAAATTCACATAAAAACAATGAAACCGATGAGTTTGTACAGCCAAGCTTAATTGTACCAGACGGCGCCATAAAAGATGGCGACAGTGTGGTCTTTTTTAACTTTAGATCAGACCGCGCCCGGCAGCTTACGCGCATTCTGGTGGAAAAAGATTTTAAACCTTTTACCATTGATAAAAAACCTGAACTTTCCTCTTTTGCAGGAATGCGCTGCTATGACGAAAATCATCCAAACGCGGAAGCCTTCCCGCCCGATACCATTGGCGTTAACTTTCCAAAAGTTGTATCTAACACCGGACTTAAACAATTCAAGATTGCTGAAACAGAAAAGTTTGCCCACGTTACTTTTTTCTTCAATGGGGGATTAGAAAAAGAACTCCCGGGTGAAGAACGTTTACTTATACCCTCACCGCGTGATGTTGCAACATACGATCTAAAACCCGAAATGAGCGCCAACGAAGTTGCCAAAAACTTATGTGAAAAAATAAACGAAAATAAATACGATTTCATTTTATGTAATTTTGCAAATCCAGATATGGTTGGACATACTGGCATTTATAAAGCCGCCGTTGCGGCCCTTGAAACCATTGATAATTGCCTCAAAAAGGTAATTACTGCAGCAAAAAAGGCCAACTACAATGTCATCATAACTTCAGATCATGGCAATTCCGACGAAATGATGGACAAAAATGGTGAGCCACACACTCAACACACATTAAACCCTGTGCCTATTGTTTGGATAACACCTAAAGAACCACCAAAAGGGGCAAAAATTAAAAATGGTGGCCTTAAAGATATAGCGCCTACAATTTGTAGAATAATGAACCTAAAAAAATCAGAAGAGATGACTGGTAAAAACCTAATTGATATTTAAGCCACTCTTTGTAAGATACGGCACAAGTGCGAGTTTCAGTTTAATGCTCCGGTTTTTGTACAAATGACAGACAAGCCCGAGTACTAATGTATTTATCTTTCTTGCAATATAGCCTGGCCCAGTCTTTGCAGCTCAAATATTAAATAATGAACAATTTGTTACAACAATTTCTTAAAATCCCATTTTACTTTTCAACCTGCCCTGTATGTTCATCTTCTATAGGTGATTTTAGCAGTTTTCCACTTTGTCAAAGTTGCCTAAACTCGCTAAGGTTTGCTCCAAAACTTTGTAAAATATGTGGCCAGGCAGATTGTGTTTCTATAAAAAAAACAAATATGTGCGTGCGTCCTTGGGCACAAGGGGCTTCAATTGATGGATTTTTTGCCAACTATATTTCAATTGGTCAAACACATAATATTCTAAAAAAATGGAAAAACCATGGCGGCTACTTTATTAACAAACAGATATTAAAACCAAATCCGTTACTTTCAAATTTCATTATTGATAATAACATTAATCAAATAGTTACAATCCCGCCTTCAATAGAAAGATTAAAAACCAGGAACCCGCATCCACCCGAAATAATTGCAAGTTGGTTAAGCCGTCTTTATGAAATTCCTTACAAATCTCTTCTTGCAAAATGCGTTTATTACAATATATCAGAAAATAAAAATCCTTGGGTCACACAAAAACGTCAATCCGGACTATCACTTCTTGGTAGACTTGGAAATCCAATTTCCTATGAATCAATTAAACTTCCAGAATATACCAACTACCTTCTTGTTGATGATTTTTTTACAAGCGGCAGAACACTGAATGAAGCGGCTTTTTTGTTAAAAAACACAGGTGCCAAAAATGTATATGCTTTTGCTCTTGCAATTCGCCCTCAGAAAATTTTTACAGATTAACGACGGTTTATTTTTAAAATTATTATTTGCTTTATTGTTTTTTGTTCTATTGTTCTTTGGTTTATTGTTCTTTGGTTTTAGGCTCATTAATTTTTATAAACTCATTTAATTCATCAATTGCTTCAAGTGATTCCATACGCTCTGGCGTGGGTTTTGGGACCCCAACACCACGTTTTGCAAGATCTACGGCGCGTTTCGCGTCGTCAAACTCCTCATGCAAAAGACGCGCGTAAAATAAAAAATTTAATGGCTCATCTGGTGCAATTTCAATTGCTTTTTCAAAATACACCCTTGCTTCATCATCACTGCCACCCAATATTCCTGGCAACTTCCATTCAATCAGACCAAGAAGCCTGTATGCTCCGGCATATGCATATGTTGGGTCAATTTTAAGACTCTTTTTTAAATGATCCTCAACAGTACCAAGAGTAAAAAGTGTTTTAAACACACCTTTTGTTTCTCCAAAAAGCGCCATATTAATGGCCGCCCAAAAATAGCAAGGAGCACACTCTGGGTCAAGCTTTACGGCTGCAAGCCCAAAATCCCGACCTTCATTGAATATTATCTCTTTTTTACCTTCATCTTTTTCAACCCTAAGTCCCACAAAATAGCACACCAAGGATACGCGCCACAAAGCCTCAACACTTGTTGGTTCTTGTTCAGCAATTTTTTTGTACATATCATAAGCTTTAAGTGCGTTTTCTGGTATGTGCCTTTTTGAAAAAAGCTCATCCGCCAACTGAAATTTGACATTGTCTGCAAAAGCGTACACACTTTGCATAAAACATAAACAGGTCAAAAAGCACAAAACATATCTATTCTTTCTCATATTACACTCTTACCCCAAAAGCAGTCTGCACGTCCAAACAGCAGCTAAAATACCAACCACATCTGCTGTTAAACAAGCTAAAACTGCATGTCTTGCATTTCTAACACCAACTGCTCCAAAATAAACAGCTAAAACATAAAACGTGGTTTCAGTACTTCCCTGCATGGTGCTTACAATATTTCCAATCATTGAATCTGCGCCATAGGTTTTTATGGTTTCTGCAGCAACTGCAAATGCGCCCGAACCCGATAAGGTTCTAATTAGCGCCATCGGTAAGGTTTCTGCAGGCATTCCTATAAACGCAGTAAAAGGTTTTAATACTGCAACCATCAAATCAATGGCCCCTGATGCGCGAAGCATTCCCACGGCAACTAATATGGCTACTAAAAATGGAATAATTCTTAGGGCTACATTAAAACCCTCTTTGCCACCCTCAACTACAGCATCATAAATTTTAACACCCTTAAAAAGGCCAAAAAGCATAATACCACCAATTAAAAGTATAAGTGGCCACTCACTTACAACAACCTTTACAGCCCCCCCGTAACCAACAAAATCACCGGCTTCAGTAAAAGATGCAGCTTTTTTTAAAAAAGCAAAAACAAGTGCGCCCAAAAAAACAAGCAATAGGCTCCAGGCTATAATTTTTCCTTTTTGTGTGACACTTGCAGCCACAGATTTATCTAAGTCCTCTTCAACTTTTGAAACGTCAATTTCATTATTTGGTTTTTTTCCCTCCGTCTTAAAATCTACTACATCTTTTTCAAAACTGAACATTTTCCATCTTGAATAAAATTTACTGGCAAGAACTGCTGTTATTGTTGAAAGTATCGTTGCAAGCATGGTTGTAATTACAATTGAACCCGGTGCAGCCGACCCTAACGATGCTCTAACTGCAATCATACCAGTAGGCAGCAGTGCCAAGCCGGATGTGTTAATTGCCAAAAACAGCGCCATCGAATCGGTTGCAGTTCCTTTTTTAGGATTTAAATTATCAAGCTCCATAATGGCCTTAATACCAAAAGGAGTTGCGGCATTACCAAGTCCAAGCATATTGGAGGCTACGTTCATAATCATCAAACTCATAGCCGGGTGGTCTTTTGGAACATCAGGAAATAACCTGGTCATCACAGGTCTTAATGCACGCGCCAAAGTTTTAAGAAGCCCACCACGTTGCAAAACCTGCATCATTCCGAGCCAAAAAGCCATAACCCCAATAAGTCCAATTGCTAGCTCCACGGCCCCTTTTGCGCTATCAACAGAAGCTTTTGCCACTGCATCTAAACTTCCCGTTAAGGCCCCACAAACAAGCGCCCCTAAGACCATCGCTATCCAGATACCATTTAGCATAAATACCCCTAAAATATTTTAAGCATATTAATTTAACAAGCCCAAAAACACGCTTATCTGTGTAACAGTGACAGAGTAACCACAGTTAAAATAAATTTTTAAACTCTCAAATTTCACTTACAAGCTTCATTGAAAACGCCGGGCCAAATCCATCCGTAATAATCACACCCCAATCATCAATTTTTATTGGTGATGCCCACGGCTTGCCTTTTGAAAAAAGCCACTCTTCTTCAAAACATACATGCTCTGAAAAAATATTTTCTAAAAAGCCCTTTTTTCCTGACATAATGCCACTTTGATCAAATATCCAGTTGATACTTTGTTTTACCTGACGAAGTTTTTTTGTAACTTCATGATTATCTTCGGACTCATCTGGCGTCACGAGCATTGTCCAAATACTCTTAAGTCCGGACGCTGAAACATATCCCCAAATATGACGATGCACTTTTTCGGTTTTATCTCTTACGGGTAAACAAAAAACCCCTTCTGAAGGCATATTGTTTATTCTATTTTTATGTTCAAAATTAACCTGGAGAACGCCTACTGGCGCATAGGACCTTGATGAAGGAACAACACCATTTGTGGCAATACCTTTTATTGAACTCCATAAATTTAATCTATCCGCAAAAATAACTTTCTCAGTCTCAATTGTCCTTTCGGGGCCAACAAGTATTTTAACCTTTTTTTGGTTACCGGCCATAACTTCTTGAACTACATTATCTTCAATGATCTGAACTAAATCTGAAGATTGTACGCTCTCTCTTAAAGCTTCTTCTAATTCAGAAAAATTTTTCTCCCACCTGACTTCAGTTTGACCGATAAAAGAAATCTCAGGGGCCCATAACTGTTTTTTTAATAACTCTTCTTTTTTTTCGGTTTCACCATTTACTGACCATGCTGGCAAATGAAACGACTTATTCTTAAACTCTCTTATAAAAACACCTTCTTCTAATCCTCCTGTGTCAATTTCCCATTTCTTAAAATTATGGTCCCAGATTTCCCAGCCGTCATTTTTCTGAAGTGATGGAATTGGCATTTTGCATCTTGAACCAGAACCCTTTACCCATAAAACAGATTTTCCAGTTTCTATGGCACAGGATACCGCACCAAGGGCTGCCCACCCGTTTCCAATTACAACCCAATCATATAGAGTATCACTCACAATTAGTTCCTCCGGACAACAGTACGCAAACGCGCTGTCTTTCGGTCTTTATATGAGATTTTATTGATTTTTTGAAGCGAAGATCTATGATTTTTTGATTTATAACGACGTCTTGGTGAATCATATATATCTGTTACACCAAGTGATGAAATAGAGCGAGTGCGATCATTGGGCATTGGTAAAAGAATGGTAGTTCCACTTTTAAGTTCCTTATTTTTCGAAATACCATTTAATTCCAAAATGGGCTGAATACTGATTCCGTATCTTTTAGATATCCGATATAGCGTGTCACCGGCCCTTATTTTATGTTGAATAAACTTAACTTCCCTCGGATAAGCCGGATGGTTGTATACAGAAAGGAACCTGCTTTTTACTGAAGCAGGAAGCTTAATTTTATATGTTTTTTTATTAGGCGGGGTGCACCATCTTAAAATTTCAGGATTTAATTTTTTTACTGTTTGATATGAAAGGCCCGCGGCCCTGGCAACTTTAAGTAAATCGGCCGGACTTTGAATTGCAAAAGTTAATAACCGTTCTGTCCCGACTTCACCCTGGCGACACACGTTTGGTGTTGAAACTGTCTGAGCCTTAATAAAGTCTTTACCATCTTTTTTGTTAACCGCTATGGTTGCAGCAGAATTTTCATCCAAGGAGTAGGAAATATTCGCTTCATCCTCAATTAAAGAACCAATAGTATCGTCATCCACTTCTGCATCCTGATGTGCAGCAACACTTTTATCATCAATAATATTTTGAACGCTACTTGCCTGATAGGATATCTTATCGCGTTGTGAAGTACTTGCACCAACAGCATTATCATTTACGGAAGTACTGGAACTATTAAATCCAAAAAGAGTTCTGTTTTTTGAAATAATAGCTGCTGCAAATAATTTAGGTATATAATTTCTTGTTTCAGATTTTAGATACCTGCGTCTGGCCAGTGTCCAGAAATTCCAGCTGTTATAACGTTTAATCGCTCTTGCTATTTTATTTTCTCCTGCATTATATGCAGCAGCAGCAAGTTCCCAATTTCCAAATTTTCTATATAACATTCTTAGGTATTTTATTGCTGAATAAGTTGATTTTTCAATATCTCTGCGTTCATCAACCCACCAGTTAACCTGGAGTCCCTGCCCTTTTGCTGTTGATGCAATAAATTGCCAAACACCAACGGCACTTGCTTTTGAGTGTGCATGGTTATGAAAACCACTTTCAATCATTGCAAGATAAACCAAGTCTCTTGGAACTCTTTGCTTTTTTAAAATGGGATCTATATACGGAACAAAGTGATTAGCGCGTTCCAAATACTTCTCAAAATGTTTTCTTCCTCTTGTTGTAAAATATTTGACCCAGGATTCTACTGCTGAGTTTACAACAACGGGTAAATCAAATTGTGTGTTTTTTAGATCAACACCAAGCACTTCCATTTGTTTTGAAATAGGCCTATTAGGACTTCCAGCTAAAAAATCTTCTAAATTGGCCTCGTAAGTTAAGTCAGATTCAGATTCATCATAGTCATATAAATCATCATCAACAACCTTGGCTTTTTGCGCTTTATCGTCTTTTGTTTTTGTTGGTGCCGATTGTAAATGACTGCAACCACTTATGAATATTATTAACAGCGCAAATACTAAATATTTATTAGTGTAAGTGATATTTTTTTTAAGACTTTTCAATTACTGCATTATCCTCATGATAAATTTCAACAAATTTAAACTAAAAACAAAATGGGTCGTCCAAGACCCACTACATTATTAACCCAACTTTTTTTGACCTTGTCAAATCGTAACCCCGAATTAAAATATTTAAGATTATCGTTAAGTTGTGGGGTTTTTTAGCACACCACACACTCGCACATAGGTCAGTTCATTTGATTATTCTTATTCTTCTACGTCGGATGCTTCTACTAGGGCCTCTATTTTTAGAGGTTTCGCATCAATGGGAATCTTTGCTTCAATTGCCTGCATAGCACTTTCTTTTATTAAATTTTTATCTGTGGCAGGTGCCCTTTGCTCGTTCATGACAACTTCATTAGTGACTGCATTTTCGGTTTTCTCTTTGATTTCAGCCTGTTTCGCCACATTTTTATCAATATGCGAAGATAGACCATTTAGTTTGTAATCGGCTGTAAATTTATTTACTGAAAATCCAAGCAGCACTATCCCAATAAATAACCCCCAGAGAAAAATAAAACTTTTTAACGTACTGCGTCTAAACATAATGATGAGAAATAAATATGCACGATACGGACCCAAGCTGTTAAGACCGGAATATGCAAAAATTACAAAGCTTTTGTGCGTTGCGTAACAAAAAATTGGTATTTAAAACCTGTTAACGCCCTTTACAGTGTAAACTTTGTGTTCATTTTTTAGGCTCTATAACAGATTAGTGCAACTAAGTGATTTTGTTGAGGGAATAAATCTAGAGTTTAAGTAACCACATTTTTGCATGATTTTTAGCTTAAAATACGACATGTTACGATAACCATAAGCCTACACTTGATTCTTTTCTGATTTCCAGAGCCGCATCAATTTCTTCTTTTGAATTTGAAACAGCTATTATTTTCTTTGGTGCACATTTTGCCAGAAAATCAGCGCTTATAAAACCCGTACCAAGGTCAAGAACGGTTTTATTCTCAATAAGTTTTTTATCAATTTCAGAATATATGGATCTTGTCATAATAAATATAACTATTCACACAATAGTTTTCTTACAATCCAATATGATTTTTCAGACTCATCCACGCCATATCCCACAACATAAATGTTACCCTGAAGATCAGTCTTAATATCAAATGCCGAAGTATCCTGGTTTGCATCGAGCTGGAATTTATCAACCGTGCCCCAGTGGCTTCCACCATCTGTGCTTCGCCTAACCACCCATTGTCTTTTGTTATTTTCATTATCAGCAAATCCAACAGCATAAAGAAAACCATCAGTGGTTTCTGTCATTCTGAAAGCCCAGGCTTCTTTATTGCTTTCATCACGATATTCATCAACAATGTCCCAACTAACCCCACGATCTGTACTTCTATGTATGTGCCAGAAGGCTTCGCCATTCGGAGTTTCACTTGCATTAGCATCATCACCTGCTCCAAGTGCATAAACATTATCTTTACTACCTACAAAAATTCCTGATGCCCTTGATGAATATGTGCTTGATCTTCTGTAATCGTAAACCTTTTCCCAGCTAGTTCCATTTTCTGTACCTTTTCTGACAAGAAAATGACCAAACCCATCTCCACCTGCATAAATTACTGACTCGTACATATTTCCAGATGAATCTGCCGCTAGTCCTGTACCCAATGCACCATTTGCAGCTGTAAAAGAACTATTGATGGTTTCCCAAGTATTACCAGAATCTGTACTTCTTCTAATATAATTATCTAGCCCTGTTAAAGATGCATATATACCGGTTGTATAAATTGTACCATTTGGAGCTTCGGTTATTGCAAAAGGAATAGCAGTATAAATTGTGCTCGACACACCTGGGCTATAAAATCCGTCTACATTTTTCCATGTTTCACCATTATCAATGCTTTTTAATACAATCCAAACAGTATGCTGTAAATAATTACCAGCAAAGATTGGTGTGTTATAATGAGCTGCAAATGAGGCAAAAATATTTCCGTTCGAATGCGCAAGTAAAGAAATAGTTTTTGCGGGCCCTAATTGACCATAATTTAAACCTGTTGTTCCTGGCTGACCGTCAGTATGAATATATTTTTTTACAGTTGTCCAAGTTTCACCCTGATCTGTGCTTTTTTGAATAATAAATGTTTTGCTAGTTGCACTTCCTGTCGTATCACTTGCACCGTCACCAGCAACATACACCGTTCCATCATTACCAACTGCAACTGCATATGCTCTTGTTCCGTTTTCACCATCTTTTTCATATTGAAACTTTTGAACGGTTTTCCATGTGGATGCCATTTTACAACTTAAAACTGCATCACCTTCCTTTTCACCACAAGCTGAAAAAGCCAAACCAATAATTAAAACCAAAACTGAAGCCAAAATAATATATGTTTTTTTCATAATTGATCTCTCCAAATATTGACTAACTCTATTAGTATAAAGATTTTATCGAAATTTTAAATATCTTATTTCTTTATGAAAAATTTTTAACGCACATTAACAAAAAAACCGTCGTTAAGCATTTTTTAGCGTTTTTTTCGTCTAAATTTGCTGAAAAACCAGACAAGAGCGCCTTTGGTTTCGCGAACGCCAAAAAGCCACGCTAAAAAGAGCAAACAAACGGTTCCTTCACAAATAACAAATCCAACTTTAACAAGCCTGAGTAATATAAGATCCATATTACCGGCCCCCCATACACCATCAGGCAATGCCTGATCAAGAAAGCCAAATGTAATTCCACAACAAATACCCATTCCAACGGCTACACCAAAGCTTGCACTAAAACGTTTAATTAAAAACCAGACCCAGCCACTTGCACTTTCTCCTAAAATTTTTCTGACCCAAAATACTAAAAAGCTGAAATTTAAGCCTGCAGTAAGAGCCGTACCAAGTGCAAGACCCCAATAGCCAAGCGGACCTATTAGTAATAAATTCAATATCAGATTTGCAATCACAGATAGAACGCTTGAAAAAACAGCAACCCTTGTGTGTCCTAGCGCATAACAGGCCGGCACTAATATTTTTACACCCGTGTAAAAACAAAGCCCAATTGAGTAGGCCTGCAGCGCCCGCGCAACAGACAGCGTATCCTCCAGTGTGAACCTTCCGTATTGAAAAACCAACTGCACTATGGGTTCAGCTAAAACCATAAGACCTGCTGCAGCGGCCCACTGAATTGCAAATCCTTGAGCCAGACTTTCGCCAAGAACGTTTCTCACTTCAAGTTTATTGTCAGATATCCAGAGTTTTGAAATGAGCGGTAACGTGGCCGCCGCAAGTGACACACCAAAAATCCCCACTGGAAATTGCACTAATCTGAAAGCGTAATTAAGCCAAGATACGGCCCCCACACCAGCGCCAGTTGCAAGTATGCTGTTAACAAGCAAATTAACCTGAGTCGCAGCAAGCCCTACAACGCCTGGAACCATAAGTGCGAGCATATTTTTTAGTGCCGGATCCTTGTGCCAAACAGGATCGCCGGATTCACGCCCACGCCATTTGTATCCCTTTCTATAAAGTTTTGGTAGCTGGCAAAACGCCTGTACAAATCCACCAATCACTACACCAACAGCCATACCTTCAATTGGCTGATAGCCAAATTTTGGAACAATAAGCGAAGCACCAACACCAAATAAAATTGAAGTAAGATTAAACAAAGCAGATGCAAAGGCCGGCAAAAAAAACACACCAAGTGAATTTAGAACAGCCATGAATGCCGCAGCTAAAACCACCAATGGAAAAAAACCAAAAAGGACCCTTGTCATTCTTACTGTAAGCTCAAACTTGCCAGGAACCTCACGAAATGCCGAAGCATAAATATCAATAAGCTCTGGTGAAAACACCACACCAAAAATCGACAAGATTCCAACAACAGCAATTAAAACCCTAAAAACAAGACCTGCAACCCGCCAACTACGTCTTTCTCCTTCATTTTTTCTGACACCTGTGAAGGTTGGAACCAAGGCCGCACTCATAGCGCCTTCAGCGAACAGGTCCCGTAAAAGATTAGGAACCCTAAACGCTATTTGAAAAGCGTCTGTTGCGTTTCCTGCACCAAAAAAGACCGCAAACACCTGCTCCCTGGCCAGACCCAAAAGCCTACTCATAAAAGTAGCAGCCCCCATGGCGCCTGCGGCTTTTAGAACTTTTGATGATTTTCTCTTTTTTGAATTCTCTGACTCTGATTTATTATCAGCCATTTATCCTCAATTACTTATCACACATCCAGGGAACGTACTTTCTACCCAATGATCAATAGTTTCATCAATTTTAGATTTAAAAGGAACTGTAAATAAGCTTATTTTTGCATCAACCCTAATTCTGCCCTCATGACAGCTTATTTCACCCTCGGCCATTGAAGCTTTAAAGTGCAGTATTTTTTGTGCATCATCACGAAAAAGTTCTGCATGTCCAAAAGCTGTCTTATTTAAGAATTTAGACAAATCATTAACCACTCTTTCATAAAGCACATCCACACTTTGCCCTTTTATGAATACCTCTTTTGCAAATTTTGGCATAAAACCAAACTCACTTTCTTTTAAAAGTGTATTTTAAATGACGTGTACTACTTTGTTTTAACTCGCATATAGCCAGTTTCTACTTTATTTAACTCAGACAAAGCGCCTATACAACCAAAGTTCTGAATTTTCGCGAAGTTAAGTTCTCTATTTTATAAAAAAAATGG
>CAZQUK010000053.1:11682-13106 GCA_964596435.1 uncultured Oligoflexia bacterium | reverse complement strand
TATTACACGCTTTGGGTGCTTTTTGAATCCAAAGTTAACTATAATTTACAAGACCTAAGGGGTGTTTTTAAAAAAGCAACGCCCGAAGGAATTGCTCTAGTAATATTTATGATTTCGCTGGTGGGTCTTCCACCAAGCCCCGGTTTTATTGGGAAATTTTCATTGATTGCTGAAACGATTAGAAAAGAATACTTTTCTTTATTTGTCATCGCCATAGTTTCCACTATAATTTTATATGTTTCCTCTGCAAGAATGCTTTTTCCGTTAGTTAAAAAGGGCGAACAAGAATTTGAGTCGACAATATATCAACGGGGGATAATTCTTGCGTTAATATTTATTTTATTTATAGTCGGCCTAACTTCAGATAACTTTTTAAGCGGATTTAGACAGGTATTTTAAAAGGAATTTTATGGACTATCGGTCAAACGTGGTTTTAGTAATATTACTTGGTGTTGTTTTGTTTTTTTTCTTTTTAGCGACCAATATTTTTGGAAATAAAATAATGACGATTCAAAGAATCAATAATTATGACGGAGATTTCACTAAAAATAAGCCCGCGCAAAAACATTTTAGTATTAATTTTTATTTAATAACGATTTTATTTTTACTGATTGAAACCAAAATACTTTATTTGCTTTTGTGGGCAAGTGTTTTTAGGGAATTAAACAAAATTAATTATTTTAATTTTGCAATCCTTATCTGCTTTTTATTTACACTGCTTGTCGGCCACTTATATGCGATAAAAAAAGGAATTTTAGAGCATGATGAAGCAAAATAAACAAAACAATCCCTTTATAACAACGAAAATCGATAAAATAATAACATGGGCAAGGGCGAGTTCGTTGTGGCCGATGGGGTTTTCTTCCGCATGTTGTGGTGTTGAAATTGCTTCGGCTTTTTCGCCGCACAGTAACATAGAAAGCCTGGGTGTTGGAAAACTGATATTATCTCCCAGACAAAGCGATCTGTTAATAGTTTCGGGTGCTGTAAATAAAAAGCTGGCTCAATATTTAAAAAATACTTATGAACAAATGTGTGAACCCAAGTGGGTTCTCTGTGTTGGTGCCTGTGCCTGTTCTGGGGGGCTTTTTAAAACGTATAGTGTTGCAAGCGGGATCGATGAAATAATACCGGTCGATGTATACGTTCCTGGTTGTCCACCAACACCGGAAAATATTATAAATTCTATTTTACAGTTGCAGAAGAAAATAAAAGCGAAAAATAATTATTGAGGTTAAATATGTCGAGTATAAAAAATAAGCTATTTGAGGAGCAGATAAATGAAATAAAAAACAGGTTTTCTTCTGATATTGTTGATGTTCAGAAAACAGGCGGCGACACAATCGATATGCCCTTGCTTATTGTAAAAAGGGATAATTTTATGGCGATTATTAAGTTTTTGAAGGATACGCTGGGGTATGACT
>CAZQUK010000053.1:0-11672 GCA_964596435.1 uncultured Oligoflexia bacterium | reverse complement strand
TTTTTGGTAGACATAACCGCCTCAGACGAAAGCAAAGAATCTCAAGGCTACCATGTAATATATAGTTTATTATCCTTGAAAGATAAATGTAGAATTGTGGTTAAATTTGTGGCCGAGAAGAGCGCCCCCTCCGTTTCGGATTTGTGGTCCGGGGCGCTCTGGGCAGAAAGGGAGATATTTGATATGTTTGGTTTGTCTTTTGATAATGAGGCTTCAAATAAAAGGATAATTATGGATTACGCATTTTCTGGCCACCCACTAAGAAAGGAATGTAAATTATTATAGCCAACAAATATTTATTATTTTGAGTGGATTAATTATGAATAAACAGGTTGAAAATAGTTTGCGAGTTGTAAAGATAGGACCAAGCCATGCCGAGCTTCGGGGTGCAATTAGAATTATTTCAATCATAGAGGGCGATATAATAAAAAAAGCCACCTGTGAAATGGGTTATTCACACCGGGGGCTTGAGAAAATCGGGGAAAACAAAACATATCATCAGTTTATTAACTACACAGACAAATTGAATTATTATTCTGCGCTTGTGAATAACATTACCTACGTAATGGCGGTTGAAAAACTTCTGGGCGTTGAGCTTAAGGAGAGAACAATTTGGATAAGGATGATTTGCTGTGAACTCTCAAGAATAATGGACCACCTGTTTTGTCTTGGCTCAACAGCTACTTGTTTTGGTTCTGAAGCATTTGCGGCGTATTTACACCTTCATTGTGAAACAACACAGACGTTAATAGAAAAAATAACAGGCTCCAGATTGTCGAGTTCATATGCGAGAGTCGGCGGCATGGCGCGTGACTTACCGGAAGATTTTGAAAAAGAGATAATGGCTTGGTCCGAAAAAACCAAACTTGTTGTTCAAAACATCCAAAGACACCTAATATGCAGTAAAACCTGGAAACTTAGAACGGTTGGCGTTGGTGAGGTTAGTAAAAAAGTTTGTCAGGAGTACAGTATTTCGGGACCAAACGCGAGAGCATCGGGTTTCGATGCTGATTTAAGAAGAGATACTGATTGTATGTATTATAAATTAATACAATTTGAGGTTCCTTTGGGTAAACATGGCGACCTTTTTGAAAGACAAAAAATCAGAACAGAAGAGATTCTGCAGTCCTTAGATATTTTAACACAATGCTGTAAAAAAATAAAAAAGGGAGATATTTGGACAGACGATATTAGGGTAAAAATACCCAACAAACATTTTGTTTATGATAACCAAGACGAAAACAAACAGCTTTATGATTTTTTTAAAAAAGGAATATCCGTTCCAAGTGGGGAGGTTTATGAACATTATGAGTCACCAAATGGTGAATTGGGTTTTTATGTCATTAGTCGGGGAAACAAATATCCGCATAGACTGAGAATCAGAAGCCCATCTTTTTGGAACTATCAAGTGCTTGAGGTTATATTAGAAGGAGAGTGCATATCAAATATTACGGGCATTCTGAATAGCCTTAATGTTGTTGTTGGAGAACTTGATCGTTAAAGTTTTGGAGTAAAAATGGAAGAATTTTGGCCAGCTTGGTTTGTTGTAAGAGTTCTTTTTGTGGTGATTTATATAACCGCCCTGCTTCTTTATATGGTTTATATTGAAAACAGGGGTGTGTCTATTATAAAAACAAGACAAGAAACAAGACTGTTTGGGTTTTCTGGCTTGGTTTTTATTATAGCAACTTTTGTAAAAATTATAACCAAAGAGATACGAATTCCAGAAAGGGCGGATAGGTTTTATTTTTGTTTCGCCCCAATATTTTCCTTTATAACGGTTGTTGTTGTATTTTCGAACATACCCTTTATTAGTGGTTTTTCTCAAATTGTGAGTAACAAAGCTGGGGTTGTTACCATCTTGGTTTTTTTGTCGTTTTTGTCAATGGGGCGAATAATTGCCGGTTGGTCTTCAGAAAATAATTATGCAATGGTTAGTAGTGTTAAAAACATTTTTTATCAACTAAGCTCCAGTTTTATTCTCACCCTATCTTTTGTTGGAATTATTTTTGTGTTTTCCAGTGTTGATGTTGGCGAGATAATTGCAGCTCAGGGTGCCCCTCTTTTTCAATATAAATCATTGATTTTGCCAAAATGGGGTATCTTTATTCAACCGCTGGGTTTTCTTTTGATTCTTTTTGTCTTTGGTGTTGAGGCGGGAAGAATTGTACCCAACCTTAGGGATGGCGACCAATGGATTATTGGTTATGCGGTAGAGTATGGTTCGGCTAAAAACATGATATTTGTTTTAGTTGAGTATGTTTACGTAATGGTGCTCGGTGCAGTTTTGGTTGCTCTATATTTTGGTGGGTGGCAAATCCTACCGGGTTTGAGCTTGGCTGCGAGCTTTTTTCGGGATTACAATATAAGCGCAGGAATATTGCAATCAGTTTTTGAGTTTTTATCTTACTCTATTAAGTTAGCAATAGCGTTGTGGGTTTTGATTTGGATCAGGTGTAATTTTACAAAATTAAGATATGATCAATTTGTTAAGATTTGCTGGAAATATTTATATCCCGTTGCTATTTTTAACATATTTATAACGGCTGGTTTGATTTACTATGGGGTGTTTTAATGAAACAGAGAAAGGCTGACTCAAATGAAATGCTAAATAAATGGTTTTTATTTGGTTTAGTTAAGCTTTTTCTACAATCAATTAGGAGCTTTATTTTTAGAATAAACGAAAACAATCAATATCCAGAAACACGAAATATTTATTCGGATAATTTTAGGGGGATGCCATATTTAAAAGCTACAAATGGAATAGAAAACTGCAATGCGTGTGGGCTTTGTTTGGAGGTTTGTCCGTGCGCTTGCATAACAATAGAGGTTGGGAGCCGCGAGGACAAAAGCAAATACCCAACAAGATTCAATATTGATTTGTTTCAATGCAGTTTTTGTGGGTTTTGTGAGGAGGCCTGTCCTGAAGATGCGCTTAAATTAAGTACTGTTTATGAAATGGCACAAGCAAAGAAATTTGCCTCAAACAAAGAGGCTCTATTAATCCAGAGGGGATACCGCTAAGAATAACTATGTTGAATTTAGAACTAGCACTTTATATTATATTCGTTATTGTTGTTTTGGTAAACGTGGTCATGCTGGTTTTTAAAAGAAATTTATTTAAAAATTGTCTCCACGTGTGTTGGACGCTTGGAGCAACTGCGGGAATATATGCACTAATGGGTGCAAATTATTTATCGGGTTTTCAGCTTTTACACATGTTTTCAATTTTTTCTTTGTTTTTTGTTTTTATAATTATGTTCCCAGAAGAAAAACGTGAAGCCTTGGGCGTAGTTGAAAACAATAAAATTTATATTTCCACCATATTGCTTATAGCCATCGTACTCTTGGTCTTCTTTGCACATATGGTATTGACCACAGATTTATTTGATTTAACCGCGGCAAGCTTATCAAGAGAAATTACAAGGCCAGAAGAAATATATAAAAAACTATTTTCAGAGTATGTATTGCCAGTATTTTTAACTGCAACAATGTTATTGATGGCTTTGGTATCGGTAATTTCTCAAATAAACAAAGGAGACAAATAATGTTTCCAAAAGAAATAGTGTTGTTGATTTTGTCGGCGTTTATGTTTTTATTGGGGACCGTGGGACTCTTTTATCGAAAGAATGTCATTGTTATTTTAATGTGTTTTGAATTGATGCTAAATGGGATAAGGCTTGCCTCTTATGTAATTTCAAGAATCACGGGCAATCCGGAGGGCGAGATATTGACAATATTGATTTATTCACTTTCAGCCACGGAGCTTGCCGTTGGGGCGGGCCTTGTTGTTTTGTTAAACAGAAAAGACAAGGCTGCGTTAGAGTAATGAAGAGAAAAGAGGAGCGTTAATTGAGGGAAATTAACCAAAATATTATGGCATACGTTTTGAACTGGGAGCAGGTCTTGGCTGTTTTACCTCAAATCATAATGTTTTGTGGGGCTATATTGGCTTTGTTGTTAACCCTGTTTCGGGGCTGGTTTATTAAATGGCTAACATACGGCACGATTGTTTTAAGTATCGCTTGGTCCTTGTTTTGTAGTGTTTTTACCTCCCGTGCGAATGAGTTATATGCTTTTAATAAAGTGTTGTTTTTTGATGGCTATTCCTTGTTAATTAATTCAACGTTGCTTGTTTTTACTTTGCTTTATGTAATAAGTACTTTTGCTGAATATAAAAAAAATCTTAAAAAACCAGAACACTATGTACTGTTAAATTTGGCAATTGCTTCATTAATGATTGGCGTGTCTTCAACTAATTTAATTGTAATTATGTTTTCAATATTTATTATGAATAATTTTATCACTAGCGTTATTAGTATCCACGCAGAAACGAAGCACGACAAACAAATGATTTTAAAAAATTTTATAAACGAAACTACCGTGGGTTTAATCATGGTGTTTGGTGTGGTGCTGATGTATGCAGTAACTAAAACATTGAGCACCGACGATACCGTTTTGTACCTGTCGGAAACCACTGGCGCAGAATCAATCTATATTGTTGGTAGTTTGATGTTGCTTTTGGGATTTCTTTTTAAGATAAACACTGTTCCGTTTTGTTTTTTAAGTGAAAATATTTATAAAAGCACCCCACCCTTTTTCACTTATCTTTTAGACACAACAATGAAGCTCTCGTTATTTGCAATTTTTTTGCGTGTAATTATATCTCTTGGCCTTAAAACAGAAATACCCGCAACGATCAGGGGAAATCTTAATGTCATTTTATGGTTTGTCGTGTCTCTAACGCTAGTGGTGTCCAGCTTTTCAATAATTAAGCAAAGCACACTTAGGGGCGTTTTGTTTTATACATCTGTGGGGCATGTTGGGTTATTTTTAATGGCCCTTATTGTTGGAAACAATAATACAATGACGTACACACCGCTTATTGTGTGTTTGTTGTGTTATTGTTTAATGAGTGCGGGGCTTGTATTGGTTTTATATTTACTCACAAAAGACAAACAGGAAGCCTTTGAACTTTATCGGCTTAAGGGCTTAGCAGTAAAACATCCCGTGCTTGCTTTAGTGCTTGCAATTATATTGTTGTCTTTTGCTGGGCTACCGCCAACCGCTGGTTTTGTTTCAAAGTATTACTTGTTCTTTGCGGCCTTTGCGGGCGGCGAAAAAATTTTAGCGATAACAGGTATTGTAACGAGTCTTGTGATGGCGATTTGCTATTTAAAAATTATTTATTTCATGTATTTTAAAAATTCGACAAAAGAAATTGAAATTCGTAAAAACCTTGTTTTGGTGGCACTGGTATCGGTGTTGGCGGGAGTCATTCTGTGCGTTGGAATAATGCCCGCTTTTTTGCTTAAGATAGCCGCGTTTTCTGTGTTAAATTTTTAAGGCAAGAGGTGATATATAACAAAGAAGAATAACAAGTTATACAAAATTAAGCTCGAATCCGGTCGTGTACTCGGGCCCATAGATATTGTGCGGGCTGATTTACTAATAAAAAAAGAAATATTGTTGGGTAAAGAGTTGGCCCGGATATATCCCGAAGGAGATTGGATTTATATATATCAGATAAATGAGCTTAACAATCTGTTTATGAAGTATTTTCAAGGAGGAACAGAGGCCCTTGGGGGCGAATCAGAAAAAGAAGACTTACTTGAAGATGTTGATAACTTTGCAAAGACCGTTATTTTAGAAACAAAAGATCCACAGGCGCCCAGTGAAAACAAGCAAGAGGAAATTATCGAAGCCCCCAAAGAGGATGAAATATTACCCACAGAAAATGAAAAAGAAGAAGTTTCAAAAACCTTGTTTTATGATTCAGGAGATCCCGTCTTTTTGAAGCAAGAGGGGGCGGAAGATGCCCTCGATGAGAATACAAAGATAGAGCAATATCCGATAGAGGAAAGAAAGCTTTCTGATGAGAAAACAATAATCTTCGAAAGAAAAAAAGAGATAAAAAACAGTGATGCAAAAAAAAGACCGGTTAAAATATTACTAATATTTCTAGTATTGACGGTTATAACATTACTGCTTTGGAATAATGAACCCGCTAAAGAAAAAATTAATTTTAAGATTGAAATTGTTAGAGCCAGACTTCCTGAATATAAAACTAAAAAGTCAGATCCTCAAAAAAGCATAATAAACTATGCTAAGGCAATGAAGGTGTATGTTGACGATACCCCCGATGGGTATAAAAAGGCTATTGTGCTGCTCCAAGAATCATTGTTGTATGATTCATCAAATGCTAAGGCCCTGGCAATTCTGGCTTCTTGTTATTTAAATTTAATAGATTCTTCAAATAAGGATGAAAAATATTTTCAAATCATTACAAAATTGATTGAAATGTCACAAGAAAAATCTATAGACCTTCAAGAAACCGTAATTGCAGAGGTGGAATTTTATGTTGTTGTAAATAGAGCGGAGGCGGCGCAACGAAGAATCGTAAATTATACAAAAAAGCACAAAGAATATGACCCCGTCATGCTTTATTATTTGGCTTATGCATTTTACCACAGAGGAGAATATGAAAGTGCCGCCAAGTATATTAATATGTATCCCGAAAACAAGGCCTTCAGTGCAAAGCTTTTTTATTTAAAAGGATTGATAGCAGAATCACTGGGGGATGAAGCAACGGCAAGACAAGAATATGAAAAAGCACTTAGGTTCAATAAAAACCACTTAAAATCCCACCTTCAGATTGTGGAAATATTAAACAAGGAAGGAAGCTTAAAAACAGCCGCGGATCATTTAAATTTTATTTTAAGTAAACCAGGGCTTATTGAAACAAAAAAACTTGCCAGGGCTTTTTATTTAAGAACAAGGTTGCGCGAAATCAAAGAAGAATGGGACCAGGCGCTTGGCGATATTGAAAAAGCCGTCAAATTTGACAAAGATAATAAAGACTATATTTTAGAACACTATACACTTCGAGCAAAGCTTGGGGATTCGGTTGATAAATTTAAGACCAGCGCAAAAATGTATTACTTTCTTAGCGAGGGAGAGAAACATCTCGCCAAAGGAAATGATGAGCATGCCCTTAATATGTACCTAAAGGCCAGACAAGAAGATATGAATTCTTACATTCCTCCCATGAAAATTGGAGATATGTTTATTAATTTACACGACATTAGAAATGCACTCTTAAACTATAAAAAAGCTGCAGACTTAGCCCCAAAAAATATTGATATATGGTCAAAATATCTGGCCGTTTTAATTCAAAGTTATGACTGGTCTGAGGCCGAAAAAGCTATGAATAAATTTAGAGGTTTAGATGTTTCACAAAGCGCTATTGATAAAGCTGCAGCAGATATGTATGCAAAACAGGGTCGACATACAGAGGCACAAAAGTTTTATAGAAAAGCAATGTCGAGGGAATCTATTGATCCAACCGTATACTTGGCCTACGCCGAAAGTCTTCTAGCAACAAGGAACTACAAAGAAGCACCCTTCTTTTTTTCTTTAGCCAGACGCTACGATCCACTTAATGTTAGAGCAACGATTGGTATTTCAAGGGCAGTCGCCGAAGGTGAGTCAATAGACAGGGCCATACAAATGCTTCAGGATGAATTAAAAAAAGCAACATTATTTAAATCAGAGTTGCTTTCTGAAATTGCAAAACTTAAAATGCAACGCGGTGACTGGGGTGGGGCCCAAAACGACATTGATGCCGCAAAAATTGAAAATCCAAACAATGCCATGCCATGGAAGCTTCAAGCAGAAATATTTATTGAGAAAGTGAATGAAGATCCAAAAAAATATTTTGAAAAAGCCCTTCAGGCGTATGGTTCCTACTCAGACAGAAATCCGTCTGATCCATCAGGATATCTAGAGCGTTACAAAATATTTGTGAAAATGGCAAAAACGGAAGGGTTGCGCCCTAAATACGATCCTTTTGAAAAAGCAGCAGAGGAGCTTAATAAAATATATGCTATTTATCCTAAGTATCCTAATTTGCATTATTTTAAGGGCTCTCTATATGCCATGATGGGTAATTTCAAATCCGCAGTGGAAGAATTCAAAAGGGAGCTAACGAACAATCCCAACACCGTGCCCGCACTGGTTGATCTGGGGCGCTCCTTGGTTGAACTGGGCGATGCCGAGGGTGCGCTCAAATATTTAACGGAAGCCATGAAAAGGGCACCGCGCCAATCAGAACCAAAACATTGGGCTGGGTATGCAAATTATAAAATGAGAAATTTTCAGGGCGCCATAGCGCTTTATCAGGCGGCTCTTCAATATGATAAGGCTAATCCTGTGTTGTATAAAAGACTTGGGGAGGCTTATCGGGCTACGGGTGATCAAGTGGGCGCATCAAGGGCATATGGAAAATATTTAGAAATGGAACCCGATGCCGAGGACCGGGAAGAAATTCGAAGATTATTATAGCGGGGGTTCTTGTTGAGAAAATGCCCTCGTGTTAAGGATAAACATGCTTGATAATATATATTTTAAGGAAAAGTTTAGTGAACTTGAGGAAAAGCTCAAAAGAAGAAGGTTTCCTGCTCCTGAGCTTGAAAAGCTGAAGACCTTATATAATTCAAAAAATGAATTGCTTCAAAAAGTCGAAATACTCAAGGCCTCTAGAAACAAAGCTTCACAAGAGATCGCGCTCTTAAAATCGAAAGCAAAAAATGATCCCCAAGCGGAAGCAGAAGCGCAGGTCAAAATAAGCAATATGCGGGATCTTGGTACAAAAATTAAAGAATCGGATTCCCAGCTCGCGCAAATTGATGAACAATTTACGTTAAAAGCGCTTGAAATACCCAATATTTTACATGAATCCGTTCCGGATGGGAGTAGCGAAGAAGACAGTGTTGAAATAAAAAGAGTCGGCGAGCCTGAGAAATATTCCTTTACACCCAAGGACCATGTTGATCTTTCAGAAAAACTTGGAATCATTGATTTTGAAAGAGCCACAAAGTTAGCCGGCGCAAGGTTTTCGTTATATTTTGGTGCGGGGGCTGTGCTTGAACGCGCGTTAATTCAGTTTATGTTGGATTTACAAACGCGGGAACATGGATATACAGAGGTGATCCCACCCCTTATGGTAACCAGGGATGTTATGACTGGTACCGGGCAGCTTCCAAAGTTTGAGGAAGATTTATTTAAAACACAAATTGCCGATAGAGAAATGTTTTTAATTCCAACAGCAGAGGTTCCTCTTACAAATATTCATAGAGAAGAAATATTAAATATTGAAGAGCTTCCAAAGTATTATGTGGCACACACACCGTGTTTTAGAAGTGAGGCCGGGTCCTATGGAAAAGACACCCGGGGTTTAATTCGTTTACACCAATTTCAGAAAGTTGAACTTGTAAAGATTGTGAACCCAGAGGGTTCATATGAAGAGCTTGAAAAAATGTTGAAAGATGCACAAAGGGTACTAAATTTATTAGAGCTACCATATAGAGTTATTTTATTGTGCTCGGGGGACACTGGGTTTGGCTCCACCAAAACTTATGATATTGAGGTATGGCTTCCTGGGCAGGCCAAATATAGAGAAATATCTTCTTGTTCAAACTGTGGTGATTTTCAAGCTAGGCGCGCAGGAATACGCTTTAGGCCGGATAAGGGTACTAAACCAAAATTTGTTCACACCTTAAACGGCTCCGGGCTTGCTGTTGGAAGAACCTTTGTGGCAATTCTTGAGAATAATCAAGACGTTAACGGTGATATTAAAATCCCCAAGGTTCTTAATAAGTATATTGAGGGTGCTCCTGGATTTGTCAAACAAGGAGATAACTTGTGGTTGAGAAAGAGGTAGTTTCTGATATAAGTTATTTTTAAGTGGAGAGGTGGCTGAGCGGTTGAAAGCACCGGTCTTGAAAACCGGCGTGGGGGTAACTCCATCGCGAGTTCGAATCTCGCCCTCTCCGCCATTAAAAAATGCTAGTGCACGATATAGTGCACTAGCATTTTTTAATTGTGAAGAGGTGAAGGAAGAGAGCTCCAGCGAAGCGGGAGTTCGACAAAAATATCAGGAAGGTATTTTTGGCAGCCGCAGGCCGAGCGAGCACGAAGCGAGCGTAGCAATCTCGCCCTCTCCGCCATCTTTGTATAGATCTTATTATGAAAAATATAGAAATTAAAGCAAAATATTTAGATCTTGAAACAGGGAGGAAGATTGCTGAAGCCATTGGCGCAAAATATATTGGCTGCGATCATCAGATTGATACATACTTTAAGACCCCCGCTGGGCGCTTTAAATTAAGGGAATCATCAATTTCCGGAGCCTACCTTGTTCCCTATGTTCGAGACAATCAAAAAAATGCCAAAGCCAGTCATTATGTCATTATTCCTGTTGTTAATGCAGGTGAAATTAAAAATATCTTCTCTCAAATCCTAGGTGTTGATTCTGTTGTTGAAAAGAAGCGGTACATTTATTTAGACGACAATCTCAGAATTCATCTGGACAATGTTAAGGGGATTGGAACATTTTTTGAACTTGAAGCGGTTTGTGATAATAATTCTGATGTTAATATGGAAACTAAAAAGGTTAATGAACTGCTTGGTCTTTTTCATATAAAAAATGAAGATTTGTTGTCTGGTTCTTATAGAGAAATGTCAGAAGGTAATTGTTAATGAGTAATATAAAACTATTTGAACAAAAACAGATTCGCTCAGTATGGTTGGAAAAAGAACAAAAATGGTATTTTTCAGTCATTGATGTCGTTGCCATACTTACTGACAGTGATAAGCCCCGTGATTATTGGTATCGCATTAAGGAAAGAGAAAAAATATCGGGGATTGAGTTGTCGACAATTTGTCGACAACTGAAATTGCTTTCAACGGATGGTAAAAAATATGAAACTGATTGCGCTTCAGCAGAAGGTCTTTTAAGAATAATTCAGTCCATTCCTTCACCCAGGGCCGAGCCATTCAAACGTTGGCTTGCAAAGGTAGGCAGTGAACGTCTTGATGAAATTGAAAACCCTGAACTGGCCCAAGAGCGGATGAAAGAACTCTATGATAAAAAGGGTTACCCCAAAGATTGGATTGATAAACGTATTAGGGGAGTTGCTATCAGACAAAACTTAACTGATGAATGGAATGAGCGAGGGATTACAACATCTTCAGATTTTGCCATTTTGACGGCTGAAATTTCGAAGGCAACTTTTGGGATGACTCCAAGCGAGTACAAAGAATTCAAAGGGCTTGATAAAGAAAATCTCAGGGATCACATGGATGATCTTGAGTTGCTTTTTACGATGCTTGGAGAAAGGGTTACAACAGAGATTTCACAAAAAGAAAAACCTGATTCTTTTATTTAAAGTCAAAAAATTGCAAAACGAGGTGGCGGTGTTGCTGGAAAAGCGAGAAGAAACACCGAAAAAGAACTTGGGCGATCAGTTGTTTCATCAAAGAATTATTTACCAAAGCATAAGAAAAAGAAGGAATTGAAATGATTATGAAGCCATTGCGTAGCACTCAGTTCGAAAGTCATCTACTCGTGCCCGCCATAAAATAAAAAAGCCGCACAAAGGGTGGCTTTTTTGTTTTATTGTGAAGATGGGCAGTGATTAGAATTCTTTACTGGAGTTCGACACTTTTTAGCATGAGGCTAAAAAGTGCACGACCGGAGGGAGCCTGGAGGTGCGAGGCCGTGATGGCCGAGCATAATCTCGCCCTCTCCGCCATTGATCCGAAAAGCCACTTTAACCAAAGAAAATTTGAAAAAAATTAACATAACATATTGAAATAACAACAAGAGGTTT
>CAZQUK010000052.1:0-13119 GCA_964596435.1 uncultured Oligoflexia bacterium | reverse complement strand
TAAGAGATGTGTTTGCAAAAGCGCCAATTGAAAGAATCAAACAAAAAGACACAAATACTATTAGTATATTCTTCATTTTTATATTCCTCCGGTTATTATAAAATTTTCACCCGACTATGCGCTTAAATCAAGACTTTCTTTAAACCAAGCGAGTGCTGCGCGTTATCGGAGTAAGAAGTAATACAAAGCAGGAAAATTATGCCTATTAATGAAATCTTGTGAATTAATGCAAATCAGCAATTATTTCTAAAATAATTTATTAAGTTATTTGTTGATGAGTCGTGGCGCAATTTTACGGTTTTATCTTCAAGTTCTGGTAGGATTTTTGAAGCCAGAACTTTTCCAAGTTGTACACCCCACTGGTCAAACGAATAAATGTTCCAAATTACACCTTGAGTGAATATTTTATGTTCATACATGGCAATTAATTTTCCGAGTGCCTCTGGTGTTAATTTTTCTGCCATAATTGAAGTGGTTGGGCGATTGCCCTCAAAAGTTTTAAATGGCACAAGTTTTTCATCTTTTTCCTTTTTCCTGACTTCATCTTCAGACTTTCCAAATGCAAGGGCCTCTGTTTGTGCAAAAAAATTAGACAAAAGTTTTAAGTGATGGTCGCCTGTTGGATTATTTGATTTTGCAAAACCAATAAAATCAGATGGCACAAGTTTTGTTCCTTGATGAATCAGCTGATAAAAAGCATGTTGCCCATTTGTTCCTGGCTCTCCCCATATAACGGGTCCTGTCTGATAGTTAACACGCTCGCCATCTTTACTTGTGTATTTACCATTACTTTCCATGTCTCCTTGCTGGAAATAGGCTGGAAACCTGTGCATATATTGATCGTATGGAAGAATTGCATGGCTTTCAGCACCAAAAAAATTATTGTACCAAATACCAAGCAGGGCCAGCATTACCGGTATATTGTTTTCAAATGGTTGATCTCTAAAATGATTATCCATTGCGTGAAAACCATCTAAAAGTTTATCAAAATTCTCGGGCCCAATTGAAATCATGATTGGCAGACCAATGGCTGACGTTAATGAGTACCTTCCGCCAACCCAATCCCAAAATTCAAACATATTTTCCGGATCAATTCCAAACTCTGTAACTTCTTTCTTGTTCGTAGAAAGTGCAACAAAGTGTGAGGCTGTGGCTTTAATGTCGTTGTTGTAGTGAGCAAGCAACCATGCACGAGCCGAGTGCGCGTTTGTCATGGTTTCCTGGGTTGTAAAGGTTTTTGATGCTACAAGAAATAATGTTTCTTCCGGATTTATTCCAGTTAGGGTTTCTGTCATGTGGGTGCCGTCAATGTTAGATACGAAACTTAATTTAAGATTTCTGTCAGAATAATATTTTAAGGCTTCACAAACCATAACAGGCCCAAGATCGGAACCCCCAATTCCAATATTAATAATATTTTTTATGGGCCGTCCACTGAAGCCTTTCCATTCACCGCTTCTTACAAGGCGCGAAAAATCGCTCATTTTACCGAGTACTTTATAAATATCGGGCATGACATCTTTTCCATCAACAACAATTGAGCCACCAGAGCGGTTTCTAAGGGCAATATGCAAAACTGCCCTATTTTCTGTAACATTTATGTTTTGACCGGTATACATGTCAAAAATCAACTGTTTTAAATTGCATGCCGAAGCAAGATCTAAAAGTAGTTTTTTTGTTTCATCTGTTATTCTGTGTTTAGAATAATCAACCAAAAGACCTAAGTCCTGAATTGAAAATTTATTTGCACGATTCTTGTCCATAGCAAATAAATCCTTAATGTGAAGATCCTTTATTTGATTATAATGTTCATCAAGTGCTTTCCATTCTTTTAGTTCTGTAAGTTTCATATATTATCCTTATAAGTTTTAGCCCGATATTAGTCCGAGCCATTTAAATAGTGGATGAGTGCAGGTAAGCCCATAAAGAAAAACTATTCCGATTAAAACAGGAGCAAGGTAGCGAACAATAAAAATTAATATAGGAATAAACTTTTTCTCATCTTTTGTAAATTCTGCTTTAATAATATCCCGTTTCATTTTCCAGCCCACAAAAATTGCAATTAAAAGTCCTCCCAGAGGTAACAGAATATTGGAAGCAAGCTTATCAAAGGTATCAAAAAACACGAGATTATCACCAAATATGAATGCAACTGGAAGTTTAAATTCAGAAAGTGAATTATACGAAAACGCACTTAAAAGGCCAGCAAAAAAAGCAATGACACCAACACCAAACGCCACTTTTTTTCTTTGCCATGAAAATGTATCTACAAAGTAAGCCACAACCACTTCGCAAATTGAAATTGCAGAAGTTAGTGCTGCAAATAAAAGCAGCAGAAAAAATGCTACTGATATGAACGAACCTCCTGGCATTTGCGCAAAAAGAGTAGGGAGGGTTGAAAAAATAAGTGATGGCCCCGCCCCCGGTTCAAGATTAAAGGAAAAAACAATTGAAAAAATAACAATCCCGGCCATTAGTGCGATTATGGTGTCAAGAGCTGCAATAATGAATGCAGATTTAATTAATTTCTGATCTTTTTTAAGATACGATCCATAAGTAATCATGGCACCCATGCCGAGTGAGAGTGTAAAGAATGCATGTCCAAGGCCCTCAAGCACACCTTGTGGCGTTAAGCGTTCAAAGCTTGGATAAAAAAGAAACTCCCACGCTTCAGCGTTACCTGGTTGTGTAAATGAATATAAAAATAATAAAAGCAGAATTATAAAAAGAAGCGGCATTAAAATTTTAGAAGCCTTTTCAATTCCGCCTTTTATTCCAAACATTACAATTAATGTTGTAAATGAGATAAAAATGAAATGTAGTCCGACTTGTAGCCAGCCGTTTCCGAGCAGTGTACCTAACATTGCTTTAATTTCGCCAGTATCGCGTCCTTGGTGAAATTCGCCTATCAGTGATTTTGCGGTATAATCAAGCACCCAACCTGAGACGACAGAGTAGTAGGAGAGTATAACAAAAGCGGCAATTACACCCATAAACCCCGGGAGTACCCAAAAGGTTTTATCACCTTCAAGTTTTCTGAAAGCCCCAATTGGATTTTGTGATGTACTTCTTCCAATAACAAATTCTGCAAGCATCACAGGAATTCCAATCAGTAAAATACAAATCAGATAAATAAGAACAAAGGCACCTCCACCATGAACACCTGTAATGTATGGAAACTTCCAGATGTTTCCAAGTCCAATTGCAGAACCTGATGCGGCAAGTATGAAACCCAGACGGCTTCCCCAATGTCCACGATTAATAACAGACATAGCGATCTCCATAATGCTTCTAATAAATATGCTTAACTATAGATAATGATTAATGTAATAACAAAAAATATCAATGAAAAAATTATAAATACTTACAAATATTTTGGCTAATTTTTAAATGATTTCACAACTTACGGCAAATCGGTCCATCTTTCATTTATCAGGCTGATTTGTCGTGGCCCGTTACGGACATATTCACCATAATTTTTAAAATTTTCATATTCATGTCCAATTCTTCCACCTGTAAGGGCAGTGTCGTATTTTATGGTTACATCACCTGCATTTTGTTTAACACGCACAATTCTTCCGTTTTCTTTTTTTTCATAACCAACAATGTCATTAGCAGAGTCCAAATTTATGTCATGATATA
This sequence comes from uncultured Oligoflexia bacterium, assembly GCA_964596435.1. GTDB lineage: Bacteria > Bdellovibrionota > UBA1018 > UBA1018 > CAZQUK01 > CAZQUK01. The sequence continues at coordinate 9,477 of CAZQUK010000052.1, read as the reverse complement.
TTGTGTTTGTATTAAAATATTCGTTACCTTTTGCAAGTTCATCAGAAACTGCAGATCCTTCAAGTAACTGGAAAGATGTTTTGTCGCCATTTGTGATTCTATATGGACTACCGCCAGAATAACCTTTCTGTGTGCGCACAAGTGTGACTGAAACTGGTTTTTTACTTCTTAAGTGTGTTGCATATTCAAGAGGAATATCGCTTGTTACCTCAATGTTTTGGAATACCCAATTTTCAACCCCACGCGATGTTAACTCAGCGGTTCTTCCCGTTTCATCCATATAGGTTTTTGCCATTCCGGCACCCTCTCCAATTGGAACAGTACCTAAAATTGGTTTACCCGTATGTGGATCAAGCGCATAAACGCCTTTTTGGTATCCAAACAAGTGTGTTTCCCCAAGTTTTTCACCAGCTAAAAAATAATCGTTCATTGCCTCTTGTATCTGCCGGTTTATTTTCGGATCAGGGTGAAACGTTTTTTTCAAAAGATTTTTTTTAAGATGTTTAATGTAAGAGGCTATTGCTTCGTGGGTTTGTTCACTTGTCCAAATATCAAAGTGTATATAGGACTTTGATTTTTTACTTAAAACTGCAAGGTCAGCAAATTTTAAATCCATTATGTTAAGTGCTTTTTTATTTCTTTGTGCCTTTTTAATTATTTCATCAATCACCTTTTTAGCGTTATCTGTAAGCTTAACAACGTCTGCATGGCTCATATTCGTGTGCTCAAGTCCAGCAGCTTTTAATGCCTTTTCTGCAGAACTGGCTGAAACAATTTCACCGGCTGTTATGAGTGTTTCAAGGTCAGTTTTTGAAACAAGTTCGCTAATGTTAAGTGGAATTAAAGTTTTAACCTGCCCACCACCTCGACTCCACAAGCCTGCGCCACTTGTAAAATAATGTAATCTTGAAAAGCTGTCATAACCGTGTGGGCTTATTTTTGAAACCAGCATTTTTTGGTGCTGCGTTCTTGGTGCCTTGCGGAGTTTTTTAATACCTTCTTGTCTAAGTTGTTTAAGTTTACGCTCGCTAAGTGAGGCAAAATCAGCAGTCAGATGTTCTTGTGTTACCCTGTGCACCTGTCCCTCAATTTGGATTTGAAAACCGTGTTTTTGATCCTCTAAAAATTGTTTGGTAATTGTTTCAAGGTGCTCGTCTTGTGCAATTTCAAAAACCCCGTCATGTTTTGCGTGCGTAAGGCTGGAAGAATTGGTGGCCTGGCTTACAGCTTTTTTACCTTTGTTTAAGTCGCGCGCAATTTGCGTGAGGCAACCACTTTTAGTTTTGGCCGATAGAGCAGTTTGTGAGGGAACAAAATAGAAGAGGAAAAGGACCAGCGTGGTGATGTGTGTTAATCTTGATGTAAAAATTTGTTTGCTGAAGATCATCTTCACTATAAATCGGAAAGAATGAGCTAAGACTTTATTTTCTATAAGATTTCTATTGTGCGTTGTGGTATTAGTTTGTTTTAAGTAAAAAAAGTGGAATTATTAAAATTAACTGAATACTTGAATGTTTGGAGATTTTTATGAGGAAATTCATAACGTTAACCTTTATTGCTTTTAGCTTAATTATTGTAAGCGCATACGGGGATGAAAATAAAAACAAATTTGATTTTAATGCTTATGTGAGGTCAAATCTGCAATTTAGTAGGGGCCTAAAAAAAGGCGAAAACATAAGTAGCACTGGTGGTTTTGCTCAAACCGGAAGGCTACAAGAAAGCCAGTATTTTGAAATTTCAGCAAGTGTGAGGCCGGTTACAGATTCTCATTTCAAATTAACCCTGGCAAATGGTGGTGACACTTTTCATTACACGGACACCTGGCCAGACCCCGGGTTTGCTGTTCGTGATTTATATTATGAAGTTGAAAAATTACCAGATCATGAAAAGTCTTCTTTTTGGTTTGGTTCAAGAATGTACAGGGGCTCTGATATTCATATTTATGATATATGGCCACTTGATAACCAAAATATTCTGGGTGGTGCGTATGCATATCGCGGGGAGAAAACGTATGAAATTGGTTTTGGTGTAAAAAAAGCACAAGGTTATAGTTTTAGTCCAGGTGCTACAGCTGCGACTTATTCAGAAACAAATCAGAGATATATTTTAATAAATAAAACTGAATTTAGTTCTTTTGGTAACCACAAAATTAAAACCAATGTGGAGCTTCACCATATTCCAGGAACAACAGGAACGCATACCCTAAATTTAACAACAACAAATATTAACGTCCCGAAACAATATGGCGTAATGGCGGGTTTCCAACACACTGTATGGGATAGAACATTGATGTTTTTAAATTATGCATGGGGAGATGTAATAGGTGGTGTAAATACCAGAAATGCTTCTTTAGCAAAGGTTACCACAAACGTTGACACTGATTTTGTAACGCCAGGGTTTGCATCAAAAAAAGGGTCACAGATTTTAGAATTGTCACTTAGTGGCTCGCAGGAATTTGAAAAAACAAGAGTTGGTTTGATTTATGGAGCCTTATCACGAATGAATTACGCAAGAGGGGAAAATTTTGGCCACTCATTATCAACAGCAATAAGACCCATGTATTATCTGACAGATCATATTCATACTGGATGTGAACTGGATACCGTTCATTACACAAGAACGCTTACAAGTAACGACATCAACTATATCGAACTTTCGCCAATGCTTGAATACGTAATGTCAAAAAACATATTTGGTGTGCCAAAGTTTAAATTAATTATGTCTAATGTGTTTTATAACCACGAAGTTGTGAAGTATGGTTCAAGCACAAAATATGCTTTTAACGTGGCATTTGGTATGGAGCTTTGGTTTTAAACTTAAATTCTTTTTTCGGTTTCTGCACAGAACCAGTGAATTTTATTTATATCTGGTTTTACTGACAATTCTGAGCCGAGAGGTTTGCAAAAATCCGCTTTAATAACCACCAGAATTTCATTGTCTTTAAGTTTTAGATGTAGGTGCTTTTTGTGTCCTAAAAGTTCTTCAACATCCAATATAGCATTAAATTCAAATTCAGAAGTTTTATCGCCAATTTCAATATCATCTGGTCTTGTTCCCATTACAACTTTTTTATCTATGAAATTTTCAAGTTTTTTACTTGTATTCTGGTCTAGTTTTAATGACATTAAAGTGTTTTCAAAAAATAAACCATTTTTATTTTTAATAATATTACCGTTTATAAAATTCATTGTTGGACTTCCCATAAAACCTGCAACAAAAAGGTTACAAGGGTTATTATATATGTCTGAAGGAGTTCCAACTTGTTGCAAATATCCTTTATTAAGAACAGCAATTCGTGTTCCAAGTGTCATTGCTTCGACCTGGTCATGGGTCACGTAGATCATTGTGGATTCAAGTTTCTGATGAAGTCTTGAAATTTCAACTCTCATTTCTTCTCTAAGTTTTGCATCTAAATTAGAAAGTGGTTCATCAAAAAGAAAAACCTCTGGCTTTCTGACAATTGCACGTCCGATTGCTACTCGTTGACGTTGCCCACCGGACAGGGCCTTGGGTTTTCGCTCCAAAAGATGCGAGATTTGTAAAATGGATGCTGCCTCATTGACTCTTGCGTTAATATCCTGCTTGTTCATTTTTCTAAGTCTTAACCCAAAGCTCATATTATCTTTAACGGACATGTGTGGGTATAGGGCGTAATCTTGGAACACCATTGCAATACTTCTGTCTTTGGGGGCAAGATTGTTTACAATACGCTCACCAATATAAATATCGCCAGAGGATATTTCCTCAAGCCCCGCAACCATTCTTAAAAGTGTGCTTTTCCCACAGCCAGATGGACCCACAAGAACCAAAAGTTCTTTTTCATTAATATCAATGTCAATGTTGTGCAGTACACTAACATCGTCATAGGATTTTGAAATATTTTTAAAACTTAAAGAAGCCATAAATTATCCTTTCACGCTTCCAAGAGTAAGACCCGAAATGAGCCATTTTGAGGAATATAAAAACAGTAAAAGAACCGGAATTGTAATAAGTATGGATCCTGCTGCAAACATTCCCCATTGCGTTAAATATTGTCCCTGCAATTCAAAAAGTCCAAGCGTCCAAGTGAATTTTTCTGATTCTGATAAAACAACCCTTGCTACAAGATATTCGTTCCAGGCTTGAGTAAAATTAAATAAAAAAGCAATTGCAAGAGCAGGGGTGGAAAGAGGCAGTATTACCTTGTAAAAGGCGCCAATCGGGGTTGCTCCATCAACATATGCAGCTTCCTCAAGCGATCTTGGAATTGTATCAAAGTAACCTTTAAGTATCCAGATGCTAAAGGGGAGGGAAGATACAGAGTACGCAATAACCATTCCGAGATATGTATTTACAAGTCCAAGTTTAATTAACATTAAAAATAGGGGAAGAAGCAGCATACTGGCAGGAATCATTTGTGTTGAAAGTAAAAATAATAATGCAAGTTTTTTTCCGGGAAATTTGTATCTTGAAAAAGCGTATGCAGCTGTTGCAGCAAGGGAAACCCCTATAAAAGCCGTTGAGCATGTAATGACAAAAGAGTTCCATAACCAAAATAAAAAATTAGTTTCATAAAGAACTTTTGTGTAAGACTCAAAATTGGCACCTATTGGTATGATTGAAAGATCCGTTGAAATAAGTCTGTCGCCTGGTCTTAAAGAAACAGAAAAAATTCTTAAAAGCGGGTATATACACACAACGCAAAAAAACATTAGTGTTGTATGAATAAGTAATTTTCTTTTCCAGGAAAGTTTATTCATATGCTGACTCCGTGGCGCGTGTGATTTTGAGCCATAAAACTGCGCTTACTAGCAGAATACCAAAAATAATAAAAGCAAATGCTGCAGAAAAACTGTAGCGGTAAAAAGTAAAAGCTGCTTTGTATAACGCAGAAACCAGTATGTCCGCGTCTTCTATCCCACCAGCTTGACCAGTTACAAGGTAAATTACGTTGATATTATTAAAAGTCCAGATAGCACCAAGTGTTGCCGCTGGCGCAACAACTGGTCTTACCATGGGTAGCGTAATGTGCCTGAATTTTTGAAAACTTGTAGCGCCATCAATTGAGGCGGCTTCATAAAAAGAAAATGGAATACTTTGTAGCCCGCCAAGTATTATTACCATCATAAAAGGAATACCAAGCCAAAAATTTATTAAAAAACAGGTAAGAAACGGGTGCTGTGATAACCAGCTAACCGGTCCAATTCCGATGTATTCAAGCATTATATTAATAAAACCATATTGGGCATGAAACTCACCCCTAAGGGCCAAGACCGCAATTACTTGCGGCATTGCCCACGGAATTACAAGTAGTGTTCTGTAAATACCCTTAAACTTAATGTTCTTATTAAGCAGTAAAGCTAAAGCAAAACCACCAACAACATGTACAAAAACATTTAGAATTGTCCAAAGAGCGGTTCTTCCAAAAAGGCCAACAAAAGATACGTCAGAAAGCAGGGAAGTTGTAAAAACTTTTTTATATTGTGCAAGTCCCACAAATGGAAGCTCACCTGTTTCAATCCATGTTTTTATTGTTGTAAGTTTTAGATCGTGAAAACTTAAATATGCCTGGAATATTAACGGGTATAGAATTAAAAGCAAAATTCCTAAAAGGGCGGGTGTTAAAAATAATAACGGAACTGAATATTTACCCATTATTAAATATTTGAATACGAATACCATAATTATTTCAGCTACCAGTATAGAAAACCCTACAGCTATCCAGTTTGAGGTGGAAGGTGTGGCGACCACTATACCGGCCGATAATAAAATACCAGCAAAGAGTAATAATACTGCTGGGACCGCTAAGGGGAGTACTAGGGCGAACAATTTATTATCAAAATATTTAAGATGAACGTGAAGATAAATTTCAATAATGGAAAAAGCAAATGCAACAATAAGAACAAAACTTAATATCTCAACTAATGAATAAAATACATGTTCCATTTTTGTACCTACTGCATTTCACTTATTTTTTTTGTTGCATCTTTTTGCATTAACGCGGCTGCAGTATTAGCGTCTGCACTGTCAATAATAATTTTTCTAAGTTGTGGTCTAATTGCATCCCAAATTGCCCTCATTTCCATGGCCATGGGCATGGGTTTACCCACAAGAACCTGGCTAAGCGATGCCCGTAACAGCGGATCATTATTAATAAAATCAATTTTAGAGGCCGCAATTAACGAGGGTAGGCGATTTAAGCTTTTTAGCTGATTTACCTGGTTTTCAAAATTTGTAAAAAATAAAATTAATTTTTTTACGTTTTCAAGTTTTTCACCATTAAGTTTCGCACTTAACATGAAATATTTGCCACTAATCATTGGTGTGGGCCAAATATTTGTAATTGAATTTTTTGGAATTTTTGCAATACCTAGTTTATTTTTAAAGTAGTCCGAATAAACCGAAATTGCCCAATCACCATTAATAAGAAATGGTATTTTTTCCTCTTTAAAAAGTGCGTCAGCACAGTTGTAGTCACATTCTTGAGGTACAAAGTTTTTATCCAGTAAGGTTCTATAAAAATTTAGGGTTGATTGCATAGCCCGGCTATTAAGGGTCGGTGCAATATCGTTAATTGGCCAACCACCAAATGAACCAAGCCATGGGACCAGCCAAAAAGGCTCGCCCATATCGAAAGACAAACAGTAAGATATTTTTTTTGCACTTATAAGTTTATCACACACCTGGAACATATCGCCGGTTGATTCGGGGGCAGTTTTTATAAGGTTTTTATTGAAAAAAAACATTAAGTGGTTTCCCATTGATGTTGGGACACCCCATGTTTTTCCCATGTGGGAAATAGCACCAACTGCATTTTTTTCATAAATGGAAAGATCAAAATGCTTATCAACAGCGAGCAGAAAACCTGAAACTGAATAAACACCGGCAGGATCTGGTGGGCTTAAAACCAGATCAGGTGGGGTTCCTGCAATTGAGGATGTTTGAAACTGTCCGCGAAGATCCTCGTTTCCGTAATGAACCCTTTTAATTTTTAGGCCTTTATTTTCAGGAAGTGATTCGAATTTTCTAAAAACAGAATCTAAAAATGGAGCAACCGACGCGTCTTCCTGCTCCCATATCACTATCCTATTTGTGTTTGGCTTGCTGCCAAGCTGTTTGCACGAAGTAAACAGGAATAATGTAAGAAAAACAAATATGTATTTTGATCTCAATATTTTCATCTTAAAATATAATATTAACCCTATTGGTTTCTAATAGAAACCATGAACTGACCTATGTGCGAGTGTATGGACCCCGCCAATTGTAAAATAATATTCATATGTTTAAGATGGTTTACGTTAACTGCTATTTAAATAATTACCAATTTTAATTAACTAAAATCTTACTTAGCGTTTACACACTTGCTCGTAGGTCAGTTTAAAAAGTGAATAATATCAAACATATAAACTTAAATTAATAACAAAGAATAAATACCAAGAATGCATAAAAATATTTGACTAAATTACCTAAATATACAATAATGCGGTGAGTTAAAAAATTGGAGGTTTGATTTGTTAAGGCGAGTCGTAATTTCATTTCTTTTTGTAAGTCATCAGTGTTTTTTTTCACCAAATTCGGCGGTAGCTGCTGATCAGATTTTGGCGGCAGACACAAGTCAGTATGAATTTGTCCAGTTAAAAGAAGGCGAGATTCCGCATCGTGATGATTTAACAGCTATTAAACAACATATTTTGGATAATCCTGGGATTTATGAAGAAATTGTAAATGAGGGTAGAATCAGAATCATTCTTGATAAAGCAAGAGCCAAAGATATTCCAATTATTGAAAGAGATATCTTAAAAGTTTTAGAAGAAATTGGAATAGAAACAGAAAAATCATCTGGCTCAGATAAAAAAGAAATTCTTGTAAAATTTGAAATCATTGACTGGAGGCACGCGTCTGAAAGTGCAAAACAAGAAGTAATGCGTGATTTATTTGAAGAAGAAAAGGTAATTCAGCTTGAACTTTCAGGTGTGTTAGAAAACATTATTTCCCTCAGCTTAGGTAAACAAAAAACTATACAAAATGAATATGAAATATTTTCTGACGTACTACTGGGCCAGGTTGTAACTTCAGCATTAAGACAAAAATTGAAAGAAAAAAATAGTTTATATAAAACTGCTGCTACATTAAAGGAAAAAAATGAAATTATGGCGGACGTTTTAAGCTTAGTAATAAACTTTACAAATGAGACTGAAAAAAATCTTGAAACTCCTGTGCAAGGAATTGAAATAAAGGTTATTAGAAAACATATAATTACATTTTTGGAAAAAACTAAACTTGCAAAATCAGTAATTCTTGCCCTGGAACAAAGGTGGGAAAATAAATATTCCACAAGTGATGCAAGTGTTGAGCACAATTTGTCGGCCCAGGAAAAAGTTGAAGTTCTTACAAAAAAACAAATGAGAAAAGCTTTCCATGAAAGACTACTGGGTTTTTTTGCTCTACCACTAAAAGTCCCGTATTATGCTGCAAAAGAAGTTTCATTTCTTGCTAAAACGTTATGGAAATCAATAGCCATCCCATCAAAAGCAGAAATTATTGCAGGTATTTCAAGTAAGGCTTATCCCTTTGCTGTCGGTATGGCCCAGTATGTTCATGCGTATTGGGACAACCCGATTGGATTAATTGCAGCTTCCTCACTGTCACTGGCGCTTGATACTTTTCACGGCGTTTTTGCAAGCACGTGGTTAAATTTTCAGGATCGACTTAATAAAGTTCGCGGAACCAGATATCAAACAATATTTAATTTTGCATATGGAAACCTTTGGGGGATATGCTTCAGGACTATTGCGTGGGCGGCAGGTGTTGCAAAGAATTCACCCATTTCCATGGAGTTCATTTCGGTAGCACTAACCGCGGGTCTTACCGGTACGATTATGGGTACAAAGGGGTATCAGGGGTTAAATAAACTAGCCGAAATGGGCGTTATTTCATACAAAACTAGAAATCTAATTTTACAATTAAAAGATATACCGTTTATGATTGGTGGAACCCAATTTGGACTTGGAAACACAAAACTTTGGGCGCTGTGTTTTCTTTTGGAGCATGGCCCGAATCTAGGGTTTTATGTGGCGTCAGTTTCAAAATCACAAAAACCAATGTTAGTGATCGCACCAAAAAATATAATTGATTCACCTGATTTTGAATTGCAATATCCAAACGTCGTTCAACTGGATGAGATTCCTGTTAACAAAAAAGGTTTTATACAAACGCTTAAATTTATCGCAAAAGATATTGCTGATGATTTTTTACCGAAGTTAAAATTTTTGGAAAATATGAAACAAAAACGTACTTTGAAAAGACTTGAAAAAAACGGTTTTGGTGGCCCTTGTGCCCAAATTTTCGCAGTCATATAGCAGTTATCTTTAAATTAAAAAAATGGTGCCACGTTTTCCACGCCTCCTAAAAGACAAAATAAAACAAGCAGTTACGAAGGTAGGAATACCCGACTTCAAATCTGAAGTGCAACCGTTTAATAGTTTGAACCTAATATAA
>CAZQUK010000051.1:10764-13125 GCA_964596435.1 uncultured Oligoflexia bacterium | reverse complement strand
TTTTGGTTTTAATAATTAAACTAATCAAGAAGAAAAAAGCTTTTATTGCGCCCACGGTTGTTATGCCAGAAGTACCCGAGGATCAGGCCGCTTTAAGTGAACTTTTAAAGCTTGAGCGTGCTGGGCACTGGAAACATGGAAAGCATAAAATACATTATTTTGGTGTTTCAGAAATAATTAAAAAATATTTTAGTAAAAGATATGAAGTTGATGCTGTTGAATCAACAACGTATGAAGTTCTTTTGTTGCTAAAGAAAAAAAGTATTTCTGACACAATGGTGAATGAAGTTGAAAAACTTTTTGAAAAATTGGATAGAGTAAAATTTACAGATTGGCTACCCGCAGGCGACGAAGAACCAATTGAAATAATAAAAGATGCTAAGGCGCTGGTAAATAAAACAAGAAAGCGCACGCAGTCACTTGTGCCCGGTTTGGAAAATACCAGCATTTCGCCTAGTGTGGATATTAATAATAGGCCAAAACCCAGCGCTGAGGTGGCGGCAAAATGATGAATTTAAGTAGCTGGCCATTTCTGTTATTAATAGTGCTGCTTTTGGTGCTATATAAAACATGGAAAAAGCGAAATAAACCCGCCAGCATACTTTATTCTCATTCGATACCAAAAGAGATCAGAAAAAAGAACCCAGTGGCTTTTTTACTGTTATTTAAATTATTTGGTTTGGCCTTATTGATCCTGGCGCTTGCAAGACCCCAAAGTAGTTTTACCCAGGTTCAAAGAATGGTTAGCGGGGTTGATATAATGATGGTCATGGATGTTTCAGCAAGCATGAATGTTGAGGATTCATATAACTTTTCAAGGTTGCAGATAGCCAAAAAGACAATGGAAGACTTTGTTAAAGACAGACCTAATGACAGAATTGGTTTTGTGGTTTTTAGTGGCGAACCCCTAACGCTTGTACCTCCAACGCTTGACACGGGCCTATTATTAAATGCAATAAGAACATCGGAAACTGGTATATTAAAAAATGGAACCGCCATCGGTGATGGGTTAGCACTTGCGGTGGGTAGACTTAAGGACTCAAAAGCAAAAAGCAAAGTTGTGATATTGCTTACTGACGGTGATAATAATGTTGGACAAATTGATCCCACAACAGCCGGTGAGCTTGCGTCGGGTTTCGGTATTAAAGTTTATGCAATTGCAATTGGTAAGGAGGGAAAGGTCCGGGTTCCAATTAAACAACAGGGTCCCTTTGGGCAAATTTTTACCACATACCAGATTCAGGAAAACGCGATGAACCCCGAGCTCCTGGAGCAAATTGCAAAAGAAACAAAAGGAAAATTTTTTAGGGTTACGGATTTGGGCACACTTGATGCGGTTTTTAAGGAAATAGATAAACTTGAAAAATCCGAGGTAAAGTCTTTAGAACGTGTACGCTACAAGGAGGCCTTTCAATTTCCACTTAAGCTTGGCCTGCTCTTTTTAGTTATTGAACAGATATTAACGCATATTTGGTGGAGGTTTCTGCTTTGAGATTTGTAGAACCTGCTTGGCTTTGGGGTCTGCCCGCAATGCTAGCTGTATTATTTGTTTTATTGGGTTTTCAAAAAAGAAGACTAATAAGACTTAAAAAGTTTGCTCACGAAAACACATGGAAGCGTTTGCTTGAAGAATTTAATCCAAAAGCCAGGATTTATAAGGCCCTGTGCTTTGTTTTGGGTTGTGTGTTTTTGCTACTAGCACTTGCCAGACCACAGTGGGGAACTATTGAAGAGAAAATTCAGGTAACCGGCAAGGATGTGTTTTTTGTTCTTGATGTTTCAAGAAGTATGGGTGTTGAGGATGTTGTGCCAAGTCGCCTAAAAAAAGCAAAACACTTAATTCGGTCCATTACCGATGCTTTAGGTGGTGATAGAGTTGGACTTGTAGCTTTTTCTGCAAGTTCGTACGTCGCCAGTCCGCTTACAATTGATCACAATTATTTTAATGAAATTCTTCAAATAATAGAACCAGAATTTATGACAAACCAGGGAACTGATATTTCCTTAGGGTTAAGAACTGCAATAGAAGCCATAGAGCGCGGGGCCGAGGGTGTTGTAAAAACTGATGAATTAGTTACTGATAATTCAAGTAAAAATCGAATAGTAATTTTAGTAACAGATGGCGAGGATCATGAAGGGCGGGCACAGGAAATAATTCCCGAAATTGAAAGGCTTGAGATAAAACTTTATGTGTTTGGTGTTGGAACTGAGGCAGGGGGGCCGATACCAATTCGTGATAATGAGGGTAATTTAATAGGTTACAAAAAAGACAAAAAAGGAAATCCAATATTAAGCAATTTTAAACCCACAAGTTTAATGGAGCTAACAAGGGCGGTTGCGGGTAAATACTGGAACGTTACA
>CAZQUK010000051.1:9217-10754 GCA_964596435.1 uncultured Oligoflexia bacterium | reverse complement strand
AACCGGAGAGGTTGAGGTCGATGCAGTTCTAGATGAAATTGGAGTTTTGGATCGCACTAAACACATGGAGCGTGTTTACAGGGTTTATCAGGAGCGTTTCCAATATCCACTGCTTATTGCCATAGTGTTTTTTATTCTTGAATTATTTGTTCCACTTAGAAAAAAAATAATTAACGTTACAAAAAAGAATGTTCCATTGTTAATAATATTTATGGTTATTTTTCCATACAGTATACTAGCTGCCGAAACAACCACGGGCTCCTGGACGGTTTACAATGAGAACGAAAAGGGACTAAAGGCATATGAAGCAAAAAAACTACCAGAAGCCAAAAAACACTTTGGAAAGGCTCAGGCCATAGCCCCAGAAACCACAGAACTTCAATATAATTTAGGCATGGTCGAGTGCGGTAGTGGAAGGTGGGACGATGCTGCAAGGGCATTTAGAAAATCTGGTGATGTTGCACTAAAGCAGGGTAATGCAGATCTTGCCACGAGATCCTATTATAATTTAGGGAACGTTTATTCAGCAAAGGGTGATATTAAAGAGGCCGCACGTGCCTATTTGCAAACAATTGAACTTGCAAAGCAAAATAATGATAAACAGCTTGAAGAAATGGCAAGAAAGAATCTGGAACTTCTAGTAAAGCAAAAACAACAAAAGAAAAATAAATCTGATAAAGAGAAAGAAGACGAAAAGTCTAAACAGGAAAAAGAAAAGAAAGATAAAGAAGAATCAGAAAGTCAAGATAAGCAGGAACAGAATAAAGAAAAAGATTCGCAAGATAAACAGGATCAAAAAGCTAAAGATAATTTTAAGTCTAAACAAATGACAAAAGAGGATGCAAAGCGGGTAATGGAGAAGTTGTCAGAAATAGAAAAAAGGTTACAATCAAAGCTTAAGAAACAAAAAGGAAGGCGCGTTCCAAGAGAAAAGGATTGGTAATTGGGCAAGATGAGAAAGATAAATGGGATATTGCTTAGCAGTTTATTTGTATTGTTTAGTGTTTGTGGAAATGCTGCGCAGGCAAAAGAAGTAAAATTTGAAGTGGAGCCCGGGAAGTTTCAAATCAGCGAGGATGAGTCTGTATCAATAAAAATGAAAGTTGTAGTTGATGGTTCGGCTTCGGTTTCGCAGCCAACTTACAGTGCCCCAGGGTTTGAGGAAATAAATTCTTTTCAAGGTTCATACACACAGTCCGTATATGAAAACGGAAGGTTTGGAATAAAGCAACGCTTTGAGTGGACTAAGGTTTTAAGGCCCATGCGCTCGGGTGCTCTTAAAATTTCAAATATAAAAATTAATGTTGATGGCAGTTCTTATGATGCACCGGATATTGATATACGGGTAACTGCTGGGGGTGTGGCAACACCTCCACCCAAACAATATAGTGGTGGTGCAGGCCTTAGGGGGGTTCAAAAAAAGGGTAATAGGGGTCATTTTTTTATTAAATCAGAGGTTAATAAGAATAGTGTTTATAAGGGTGAGCAGATAATTGTTAGTTACTATATTTATCAAAAAGGACGAGTATTCAATTTA
>CAZQUK010000051.1:0-9207 GCA_964596435.1 uncultured Oligoflexia bacterium | reverse complement strand
TCCAACACTAGAGGGCTGTTTAAAAGAGGAACTTGAAGTTCCTATACAACAAAGAGGGTGGCAAGCTGTTGGTGAAAATGTAATACTTGATGGCGTTCAGTACAGGCGCTATTTGCTTGCCAGATATGCGGCGTACCCAATAAAAAACGGAAAATTAATGATAGATTCAATGGAGCTTCGTGGAAATTATTATGCACAGGCTCCTAATTTCTTTGGAAATGAAGACGACTTGTTTGGTGGTTTTTTAAGACAACTGAGCCCAGAAGTCTTACGCCAAAAAAGTGAAAAACAGAAAGTTGTAGTGCATGATTTACCAATTGAGAACCGGCCCGTGGATTTTACAGGAGGTGTGGGTGATTTCACAATTGAAGCCAGAACTAATACAAATAATGTGGATGTTAATAAACCGCTAAGTGTATTTGTGACCGTACGTGGGCAGGGAAATATTGCGGCCATTGGGGAGCCCCCGGTTAAGTGGCCAGATGGCGTTGAGGTGTATGAGGCCAGATCAAAAACAAAAACAGGAACAAACGGAAGCGCCGAAAAGGAGTTTGAGTTTCTTATTATTCCAAGAAAAGGAGGTACAATAAAACTCCCTGTCTTTTCGCTAAGTTACTTTGATCCCGAAAAAGATAAATATTTAACAAAAAACACAAACGCAATTGAGCTTAATGTTTCAGGCGATACGGGTTCGCAAAAATATGAAACCCCCTTAGCACCTTCTGATAGAAGGGATATGCGAAAATTAAAGGACGAAGAGCCAAAAGTTGGGATCGTTGATAGATGGCTTACAATTACAGACGAAAGTGGGAGCAGAAAAAGCTATTTAAAATATTGGTGGTTGGGTTTTTTGGTACTAGGAATATTTGTTGGCATTATTTTTCTTGTTACACTTTTAGTTACCTGGAGAAAAAAACGAAAATATAAATTTGAACTAGCGTATGCTGAAGAAAAAAAATATCGCGCTGATTGGTACAATTTAATAAATACCGCAAAAAAAATAAGCTCTTCTGATCCAAATAATGTTGAAGGCAAAAGAGTTTTTGATGCTTACGAAAAATTATCAAATCTTCTTTTTGAGGCAATTGATCAGACATATGGTGTGGGCGCGCGGTCTTACTCAAGGGAATATTTAGGGAATATTTTAGTTGGAGAAAAAGGCTTTAATAAAGAGTTCTGGAGCAAGGCTTCTGAGATCCTTGAGTATTCTGAAAGGGTTTGTTTTGCAGGCATTTCAAACGAAAATACCCACGAAAAGGCATGCAAGGAGATTGAGACCTGGGTTAGTGAGTGTGAGGGTGTTTGCGCCGAGATATTGAGCCGAAAAAATGAAGCCTCAATAAGCGTTTAGTGTTTAATTTAAACTTAAAGAGCACACTGTTAATTTCCTTATAAACAGTGCACTCTTTGTTTCTTTGACAGTGGTGAACAATATTTATTCAGTAATTAACCTTGCTGTTTGAATTGGTGCTGGAGTGTTTACACTGCCTGTACCAATTGTTGCAGCATCAATTAGTTTTGATTGACGACCATTAATTGCGCTTGGGTCGATTGTGTTATTTTCTACAGTTTCGTTGCAATAAGATGGAAGTATACTGTGTTCATTACCGGCATAGGATATTACACCCTTTTCCATATCTTCAATTAACGAACTATAGGGACTCCTTTTCGTTTCAATAAAAACTTCCCCCGTTTCGAGATCAATAGAGAGCTCGGGACGAAAGGAAATATCATTGTATGAATAAGAATTCTCAAAATTTACAATAATTTTTCCATCTTTTGGATTCATATATGGAGATAATTCAGCTGCTGTATAAAGCTTAAAAACTCCAGCGGCCTGGTCCATAATTTTGTTGTAGGCCTTTACTAATTCGTGGTTTAATAAAGAACCACTTAGCGAAATTATGCGGTTAAAGAACCGATTGGTTTTTTCAATAGCATCTTTTTTTGTGTTTTCATCAAGATTTGAGGATTGAAGCTTAAGAAACGTTGTTTTGTATTTTTGAACTTTTTCTCTTAAGTCATCCGGTAAAGAATTAAAATGTCTTGCTATTACTTTTTCAAAATCAGTTTTGATTTTTTGAGAATATGTTTGACTAAGAGCGGTTGATTTGCGTTGCTTATTTTTTAATTCAAAAAGCTCTTGCGCAATTTGCTCCCTTACTAATTCACAGTAAGTATCATTTCCACTTACCATATCACCTGAGGTGCCAACCGATTGCGCGTTTGTTAGTGTACTTCCGATCAATATGACAGTGCTTATCACTGTTATTACTTTTTTTTTCATTTTATTATCTCCATCTACTCTGTTAGTTTGCACAAAGTTTTTACTTAGAAACCATTTCTAAATTAAATTTTGCGCTCTTGGGTTATTGGTTTTGCACAAAAAATGCCAAAATAAGTGCTGGTTGGTTTTTTTTACAATAGCAGGAAATTAATGAAGAAATCGCAAAGTGGGAAATATTAATACCCATAAGTTGGGTAATGGCTTGTGTTTATTTTTTATACATCTGCACGAAATAGTTGACACATTCAATATATGGGAAATATAATTTCCTATATATGGCAAAATTACCCGTTCTTATGAAAGAGGCCAGAATAAAATTTGGCTTTCGGAGCAAGAGGGCTTTTTTTTACAAAAACGGTGGTGAAGAATTCTTTAATTGTACGTATCGGTATTACACATTGATTGAAAGCGGCAAGGTTTTTCCCAACCCTGAAATACTTGTAAGACTTCTAATAAAGCTTCAAGTAACAAGTCCTGACGTTTATATAAAAGAGCTTTTTAAAACAAAATTAAGCTCAGATGTAACTAATAATTACATAAAATTTTCAGAACCCGCAAAGGAGACTGAGAAAAAAAGCGACTCCCCTGGGGTAATTAAAGTTTCTTTCAACGAAGAGCAATTCCAATTATTGGCCTCTTCAAGAGAAATAAACTGGCTTTTTAATATTTTTCTTTTCAATACTGGTAAATATACTTTTGAAAAAATTGTGGGTTTTACTGGCCTTGATAGAGTAGTAATTAAAACCTATTTAGATAGGCTGGTTGCAACAGAATTAATTAAACAGGTCGGTGGATTATATTTTGGTTCAAATATTAACTATGTTTTCCCAACCAATAAAGCACTAAAACATTATGAACAGAAGATCACAGAATATAATGCCGCATTTTCGCCTCACGTACCCATTGATAAAAACAGCCAGATATTTAAGGTTTCATCCGACAATATTGTTTTTGTAAAAAAGGCCCTAAAGGATATTAACAAGTTAGTTATTAGGCTTTCAAAAATGGATCAATCTAAGTCAAAAAAGGTATTTTTCTATCACAGTTCAATTTTTGAAAGATTCGATTTAAATATTGAAAAAAACTAAGACGCACCGCACCGCGTGGCTTTGGTTTTTGCCAAAAATGTGTGCGTTATCTTGGCTTTTTTTACTATTTATTGTGTGCAAAGTAATTGTATCGAGTTATTGGTTAATTGTTGGGTTTTGAGGGTACTATTTTACTACATAATAATTTTTGGGTTGGAAAAAGATGATTACTAAATTGTTCCCCTTTTTGGGGTGGTTTAAAAACTATAATATTACCACTTTTCGTTTTGACCTGGTTGCGGGTCTTACTGTCGCCCTCGTTTTAATTCCACAGTCAATGGCTTACGCCCAGCTTGCGGGGCTTCCTGCATATTACGGCTTGTATGCAGCTTTTCTTCCGCCAATGATCGCGGCACTTTTTGGTTCAAGTCGTCAACTTGCAACAGGTCCGGTTGCAGTTGTTTCGCTTATGACTGCGGCAGCCCTTGAACCACTGGCAACAGCAGGAAGTGAGTCCTTTATAGCTTATGCCGTAATGCTAGCCCTTGTTGTTGGTGTGTTTCAGTTATGTCTTGGTTTATTAAAACTAGGCTTAATAGTAAATTTTCTCTCACATCCGGTTGTAAATGGTTTTACAAATGCGGCTGCAATAATAATTGCCACATCTCAGCTTTCAAAACTTTTTGGTGTTTACGTTGATAAGGCCGATCATCATTATGAAACCATATACAGAGTTCTTGAAGCGGCAACACACTACGTTCACTGGGCATCATTATGGCTTGCCATGTTGGCATTTGTTATTATGTATGGGCTAAAAAAACTTAATCCAAAAATACCTTTTGTTTTATTGGCCGTAATTATTACAACCCTGATTTCTAAGCACACAAATTTTGAACATAACGAAATTGTTTCGCTTGGGTCTGTTGCGGCAGAAAAAGTAAGGCGCGATATTTTACAATTTAATAAGGAATTGGATGATGTTGAGGAACTGAGTAATGAGCGAAATTTATTAAACAAGGAACTTGATAAAGCTAAAAAGTTGCACGGGGAAAGTTCTTATGATTATTTATCTCTTCTTCATGAAGGGAATACGCTGAATCTAAAAATAAATACCGTCAAAAATGAAGTTCAATTAATAAGAAAAGAATTAAGATCCTTGCATTTCCGTGCGGTTAATAACGAAGGGCGGCCCACATTTTACATTGATGGTGATGTTCCTGGTAACAGTAATCACGACAATAGAAACTGGCGTATTAGGGTTGGAAACAATAAAATTAATATAAATGCCATCCTATTTATGGGTGGCGGGGATGTTGTTGGAACAATTCCGGCGGGCCTTCCTTCAATAGGTATACCCAAAATTGATTATGGTTTGTTGTTTCGTTTTTTACCCGTTGCTGCAATTATTTCGCTCTTGGGGTTTATGGAAGCTATTTCAATTGCAAAGGCGATGGCTGCAAAAACCAAGCAACGATTGGATCCAAACCAGGAGTTAATCGGGCAGGGAATTGCTAACATTGTGGGTTCTTTTAGTTTAAGTTATCCCGTGTCGGGTTCGTTTTCTCGTTCTGCTGTTAATATTGGTGCTGGTGCGGTTAGCGGTTTATCGAGTGTTATAACAAGCATTGTGGTGCTGTTGGCACTACTTTTCTTCACACCGCTGCTTTATCATATACCACAGTCAGTCTTAGCGGCAGTTATTATGATGGCTGTTGTCGGTCTGATAAACATTAAGGGCTTTATACATGCATATCGGGCTCAAAAATATGATGGGGTAATTGCAGTTATAAGTTTTATTTTTACTTTAAGTTTTGCGCCACATCTGGATAAAGGTATTTTGATTGGCGTTATTTTAAGTTTGGGACATTATCTTTTTAGAAATACAAAACCAGAAATCGCGGTTCTTTCAAGACACGAGGATAAATCATTAAGAGATGCAAAAAGGCACAATCTTAAAGAGTGTAAATATATTTCAATAATTCGTTTTGAGGGCCCACTTTTTTTTGCAAGCACAAGTTTTCTTGAGGATGAAATAAATAAAAGAATTCAAAAGATGCCAGATCTCCATTACATTTTGCTGGCGGCAAATGGAATAAATGAAATAGATGCTTCGGGTGAAGAAACGCTCTCGTTAATTGTTGAAAGAGTAAGGGGGCAGGGTATTGAGTTTGGTGTTAGCAGCCTTAATGAAAACGCCTTGGCATTAATTAAAAGAACACATTTGTTTGAAAAAATTGGTGAAGAAAATATTTTTACAACAAGAAAATATGCTCTTGAGGCCATACACAAAAGGGCCCACGAGTATTCAGATGAAAAAGAATGCCCTCTAATGACTGTGTGCAGGAGGTAATATATGTCGGTTATCGCAATTGTAAGTGGCAGTTATAGTTTCGGCGAGGAAGTTGCAAAACTAGTGTCTGATAAGCTCGAGTATGAATTAATCAATAATAAAATTCTAAATGAGGCTTCAAAAATATCGGGGCTTTCTGAAGATAAATTAAAATTTATCCTTTCGGGTTGGGCGTCTTTTTTTAATAACATTACCCACGAGAAAGAAAAGGCACTGGTTTGTATTAAAGCTGCAATGGTAAGGGAGCTTAAACAGGATAATATTGTTTGTATTCACCCGGCCTCATTGTTCATTCCAAGAGAGATAAAACACGTTCTAAAAATATGCCTTGTGGCTGATACCGAGTATAGAATAAAAGAAGCTTCCACAAAAGATGGCTTATCAAAAGCTCAGGCAGAAAAGAAAATAAAAAAAGATGATGAGGGTTTAGCATATCTTGCCGATTATTTATTTAAGCACGGGCCATGGGATTCCACACTTTATGATTTAAAAATCCCCATGCAAACCGTAAAAATGGATGAAGCCGTAATAATGATTTGTAAGCATGTTGCTTCAGGGGTTGTTAACCCGTCCGAAGAATCGCTGCAGAAAACCATGGATTATATTCTTGCAAGCGAAATTAATATTGAGCTGTGTAAAAATGGATTATATTTTTGTGATACAAGCACAAAATCCGGCGATGTTTTTGTGGCTGTAAATAAAGAAGTAATAAGGTTTGAGCGGCTTGAAAACGAAATCAAGAAATTGGTTGAAAAAATACAAGGAGTGAAAAGCGTGGTAATAAAAACAGGGCCTCGTGTGAACCAGCCAAATATAATTGGAGATTTTGATTTTAATAACACACCAAAGATTCTTCTTGTAGACGACGAACAAGAATATGTTCTGACGCTTTCAGAGCGCTTAAAAATGAGAGAGTTTAATTCTGATGTTGTATACGATGGCGAGCAGGCTCTTTCCTATATTGAAAAAGAAAAACCTGAAGTTATGGTTCTGGATCTTAGAATGCCGGGAATTGATGGTCTGGCAGTTCTTCAAAAAACAAAAAGTAGTCATCCTGAGATTGAGATTATAATACTTACCGGGCATGGCTCTGAGGAAGAAAAAAATAAAGCAATGGAGCTTGGGGCCTTTGCTTTTCTGCATAAACCAGTTGATATTGGTCTTTTGTCAAAAACAATGAAAGAGGCAGCCGAAAAAGTAAAAAGCAAAAAGAGCGGTAAATGAATTACTTGGAAAGATTACAAAAATGGTGGGAGGGTGTTGATGCCTCCGACCGGGCGCTTTTTGGCTATAAAAGGCTTTGGGTTTTTTTGGTTGTTTCGATTTCTTTTGTTTCGATAGTTCCACTTTTTATTTTATTTTTTAGTAATTATTATCAATATCAAAAAGCGTTCAGGGAAGAGGTTAAAAATCCAATAAGACTGCTAACGACAAACGTAAAACGCACAATCCAGTTTTACCTTGAAGAAAGAACAGCTGCACTAAATTATATTATTAACGATCAAAACTACAAGGAGCTGTTAAAACAAAAAGAACTAACGAGAATACTTAACAACTTAAAACAACATTACACGGGTTTTATTGATATCGGCCTAATTGATCAAAATGGCGTTCAGCGTTCCTATGTTGGTCCTTATGATTTAGAAGGAAAAACCTATAAAGATCAGAATTGGTTTAAGCATGTTCTGCTTGAGGGCGGTTATGTTAGCGAAGTCTTTATGGGGTATAGGGAGTATCCGCATTTTGCAATTGCTGTAAAAAACGAAAACACAAAGGGTGAGACTTATGTTCTGCGGGCAACATTAAACGCCGAAATATTTATAAAACTTGGACAGTTGGATGAAAAGTTTGTTACACGCGATGCTTTTATTATGAACAAGGATGGCGTGCTGCAAACTTCATCTAAAAATCACGGAGAAATACTTTCTCGGGTGGATCTTGAGCTGCCTCTTGGTGAAAAAGAGCAACAATTAATTGAGCGTGAAAATAATGATGGTAGGTGGGTAATATTGGGCTATTCGCTAATACCGGGTTCGACTTTTGTATATGTTGTTATTGAGCAAAGAGAGCTGCTTTTTACTTCGTGGTTCTCGCTTAGAAATAAACTTGTGTGGTTGTTAATAGCGAGTGTTTTGTCTATTTTAGTTGTGGCGCTCACCAGTGCCACCTACATGATGAAAAAAATGAGAAAAGCTGATTTAAGACGAGTTATGTTGCTTCACAAAATTGAATATACAAGCAAGATGGCATCAATAGGAAGACTGGCGGCTGGTGTTGCTCACGAAATAAATAACCCCTTGGCCATAATAAACGAAAAGGCGGGTTTGCTTAAAGATTTTACAATTTATACTGACGATATTCCGCAAAAAGAAAAGTTCCTAAAGCACATTGAGCCCATTATAAGCTCGGTTGAGCGCTGTGGGAGAATAACAAAAAGACTTCTGGGGTTTGCCAAACACATGGATATAAAACTTGAGCCAATAAACCTTGAGGATCTTATTCGAGAAGTTTTAGGTTTTTTGGAAAAAGAGTCCAACTACAGAAACATATCGTTCGTGTTTAATATTCATAAAGATGTGCCACTTATTAAAAGCGATAAGGGTAGGCTACAACAGGTATTTTTAAATATTATAAATAATGCTTTTGGCGCTATGGATGATGGTGGTCGTATTGAGTTTATTGTGCAAAAAGAAGGTGAAGAACAGGTTTGTGTGAAGATTAAGGATAATGGTGTTGGTATTTCACAGGATAACTTGGATCATATTTTTGAACCTTTTTTTACAACAAAAAGAGAAAAGGGTACTGGTCTTGGACTTTCAATAACTTACGGGATAATAGAAAAATTGGGTGGAAAAATATTTGTTGAGAGTATGGAAAAAGAATGGACCGAGTTTTCAATAGTTTTACCATTGGTTGCAAAAATTACGGGAGACGATAATGGGAAAAATGAAAATATTGCTTATTGATGACGAAGATGAGCTTGTCTTTACCTTAGCAGAAAGGCTTGAGCTGCGCGGATATACCGTGGATGCATTTACAAGCGGGGCCGATGCCATGGTTAAGATAAAAGAAAATAAATATGATGTCGCCGTTGTTGATGTTAAAATGCCAGGTATGGATGGTATGGCTGTGTTAAAGCAAATTAAAATAGATGCGCCCAAAGTTCCTGTTATACTTTTAACCGGGCATGGCGACGCAGGGGGGGGCTCTGAGGGGTTACGTAGTGGGGCAAAATCATATTTACTTAAACCCATCAATATTGATGAGCTGATTCAAGAAATGACAAAAGCAGTAAATAAAAATGACTAACAAAAGTGTTCAGTTTTTTGGAAAAATAACGGCAAGTTTTACTCATGAGCTTAAAAATGTAATTGCCACAATTAATGAATATTCGGGCCTCTTGGGGGATTTGCTTTCTGTTTCCGGTGGTGCTCAGGCTATTGACCCTTTAAAGCTTAAATTAATTAGTCAAAAAATTGATGGCCAGATAAAACGTGGCGAGGAGCTGATACAAAGATTGAATCGTTTTTCACACACGGTTG
>CAZQUK010000050.1:0-13226 GCA_964596435.1 uncultured Oligoflexia bacterium | reverse complement strand
ATGGTCGGGGCAGCAGGATTTGAACCTGCGACTTCCTGCTCCCAAAGCAGGCGCGCTAGCCAGGCTGCGCTATGCCCCGATCAAAATCAGATACAACGTTTATATCTTTAATACTTCTACCTCAACCAATAATTTCTTACAATAAATAAAGTTTTTTTCTAACTATTTCACCAAGTTGCCCCCCCAGCGAGTGTCCTTAAGTAAAATCATCCTAAAATTTGACATTTTCAAACAAAATCATCTAACATTAAAGACAAGGGGAGTGCACTGAAGAGGCGCTTTCTGGTTTGGTTACTCTTCATTCTTTAAGGGCATATGGGGCTAATTTCACATACCTCATAAACCCGAAATTACCTCATACTTCCGAAAAGAAAAAAAACAGGGGATTAGCGTTTTTACCACAAAAGGATTTGTTGTATCCCCGTAACGCTCACTAATCAGGGAGGATTAAAAAGATGAAAAAACACACTTACCACACAATTTTAGGACTGGTGCTTGTTGCTTGTTTCCTATTATCAATCAAAGCATTTTCAAGAACTGATTTTGACCATGCAACAGTTGGAAACTTGCGCCAGGAAATGGCCCACAAACATAACGACAATATTCTAAGCATGAAGGGCCGATTGAACTGCATGCAGGAACCCGATCAAAATAATTTCTGCCAGGTAAACTTCAGGGATTATAATTCCGGGAACACCTATAATCTTACTGGTGACCATAAAGCGGGCATTCTTTATCAGGCAGGAATTATAAAAGTTGAAATTGAAGGCAAGATGCTAAAAAATGGGGCAATTGAAATCATTAACATAAGAGCACTCTAAGAATTGTTGATACTAAGTTAAGTTTCTTATGTGCGTTTGTGGTGGGAAGGCCTCAAAAAGGTGAGCATTAGTTCAATTAGCTCAATTAGTTAGGCCTGTGTGTAGCCATCTTCTGGGTGTCGGAGCGTGTGTGCAAAAGCCCCTGACATTCAGAAGTGGCACAAACAAATACTACCCATTAAATTAGTAAGAAGAAGTAACGCTACTTAATTAGTAAACACGTCCTGAAAAGGTTTTACTGAAATCATAAAAACCTTTTCCATTTCAGTATTAATTAAATCTAAGCGTCTTACATCAAGCGTACTTTCAAGATGCATTCCGTGTTTGCTATCATCAAGAACCTCTCCTTCATATAAAATCTCAGGGAAAAGTAAATTCACAAGGTGATTTAAGTTAATTGTTACAAATTCCTCTTTAACGGCAATACTGTCGGGAAGTTTAACATCAAAACCACTCACACAGGCCCATGCCTTATCGGCGCAGGGACCCTCGCGTTTTTTTAGGTTAATTGGGTTATCCGTTAATAGTTTTAACAGTGTTTTTCTGTAAATGTCTGCAAGCTGTTTTGCCTTAAGTTGTTTCACAAGTAGGCTGTCAACTCTTGGATCATCAATTGGTAAATAACCTGCATTTTCGGTCGTCATATTTTCCAGGAAAATAAGTGCACCACTACCTTCATCAATCTGAATTGACGTAACAGGAAATAGTTGCCTTGAAAAAAACGGGTTAAAAACTGATCTAATAATTTTTTCCTCAAGATCCGCCTCATCTTTTGAGGCGGTATCATTTGAAGATCTTTCAATGTCCATTTTTTCAAGTCCTATTTTAAGTGATTGAAATGTTGTTTGTAATTCATTTTTCAATTTTAGAACAATTTCAGAAACGGCATCGTTAACCATTTTGCGAACAGCTGCTGAATCCTCATTTTTATTGGCATCAACTATTTTTTTAACTTCATCCCTAAGCCAAGGACCAGCAAATTTTAAAGCCTCATTTTTTTCATTACCACTAATTTCAAGTTTTAGTATTTCAGCTTTGAATTTTGTAATTGCAAATCTGTCTTTTAGTGATTCGTACAATCTCTGCTTATGGCCGCTAAAAAACGCATGCTCTGCCATAAATAATTCACTTGGGAATGTTTTTCTTACGACAGCCTGCCAAACCTGTGGACGGACAATGTCTTCAATAATTTTAATTAGTTTATCATGAATTGTTTTTTTGAATTCTTTTTCGGTTTTTGGCAAATCTTCAATTTCAATTTTAACTTTTGCCCATTGTTTCAGTGGTTCTTTAAGGTCAATATAGGAATCAATAAATTCTTTCCATGGAGCAATAATTTTTTTAAAGTTTTCATCTTCATCCTTAAAATCCCAGTCAATTGTAAACTTCACTGTTGAATTAACTCCAAGGTATTTTAATTTTTCGAATGTACTTAAACCCTCAAGCTCAAACAAAAGGGCGTCAAATTTTTCGGGGACCCCTAGTCGGGTTTCAAACTCACCTTTTAGTGCCTCAAGTTTATCGGAAAGCAGTTTTTCTCTGAGGCTCTCGATAAATTCCACTAACCATTCATAAAGCACATGGTCGTGGATCTTAATAATATCGGCCCTGTTTTGAACCGAAGGATCAATTTTATTATGCGAAATTGCTGCTTTAAATAATACAGCCTTCTCAACTAGATCAACACGTTCATCCGAAACACGAATTGGAATAAGTTCTGAAGCTTTTTTGTTTAATATTTTTTTAGTGGCCAGAATTGCAATAGCTTTGTCGACATTATCCTGGTCGCCTGCTTCTTCTATTAAGGCTTCTTCATAAATATCACGCAGTATCCAGTCGGCTATTTGATTTTTTTTGGCCTCTTCTTCACGATATTTTTTCATGAACTTTTGTGCTCTTGGCGTGGATACGCTTCTGAGTTCTTCTATAAAATTATCAAATTCAGTAAAAGCCAGTTCAGTTAACTCAGAGCCTTTAAAATCAATAGTTTTTCTGCCTTTAAAATCAGGCTCAACTCGACACATAAAACCTAAAAACTTACACGCCTGCCTAAAACCAAGCCCACCTTCGCGAATGCTAATATTTCCAATTACAGAATTTTCCCACGCAGGGTTAATGACAGATTTTTCCTCATCCATGTTTTCAAGAAAGTCACGACTTAGTAAAAACCGAGATACGCCCTGCCCGTTTTGCTCTTGGGATTTTCTCAAGCTTGCCATTGAATAATCTGAAAAAATTAAACCAAGTGAAACCACCGCTACCACCGTAAAAAGAGATTTGAACTTCTGGTTTTCCATATGTTTCCTAAAATCCTTCCTAATGAGCCACAATTAATGGGCACAATATGCTTCTTTAAAATTGCATCACCATATCTGACTATTTTACTCCAGTCAAGGGTGTTGTTTAATTTCCTTTATTATCATATAGTTGCACAATAACTCGGGGCGTTGTTTTGATTGGTTTTGAAGTGCTGTGCTGCGCGGCGGAAAAATTCAGTTTTTTAATATTTTATCGTGTTTGTATCAACCCCCAAAAGAGCGCGGTTTCAACAAATCTTTACATTCAAATCAAGCAATACTTTATGAAGAGTAAATTCTTTGAATAATTTTAATGATAGTGGCTCAAGTTTTTGCCAAACGCCACCATCATCATACATAAGTTTTGGATTTGGTTTATCAATGAGCCTTACCCTATCAAGCCTATCAGAATTGCATAGACACACTGTAATTATATTTGCACTTTCATCAACCGCTGGATGGTCCTCGTGAAATAATATGGCCTGAGTAACAAGATTAATAACTTCGCTTTCAAGATTTTTTCTTTTTGAAAAGTGAAGCCATATTTTAACAGCCGCCTTGCCGTGCCCAAGCTCAAGTCCATCTGTGGTTCTTGCGCAGTCATGAAAAAAACTGGCATAGAGCATGGTGTTTAAGGCCCCATGCTTTGAAAATTGCGAATTAAATTTGCTGTTTTTTTGCAACTTGTCTAAAATAAAAAGCGAATAAATCGCAACCCTAGTTAAATGATCAGCGCCATGAATTCCCTTAGTAAAAAGCTTAAGCAAATCAGGAAAAACTTTTTTTTCTTCATCAAGTTCACTAATGAGTTTTTTGAAAAAAGCGCAAACCTGATTATAATTTTTTACAAGTTCCGAGTAGTCCATCCATAATGTATTTTATAGTACAAATCTATTTAGGCAATCTAGCTTAACTAAGAAACTAGAACCATTTAAATATTTTTTAAATTATTGACAACATGTACATTGTTTTATTTGTTTTTTCGGTTAAAAACATTGTTAGATTTTCTTGCATTATGGCACTATCGGTCGCAATAATTGAATCCTCTATTGAAAAGAACCTAGAAATAAGAGCAAGAATTGTTAAGATAGTAATAAATATTTATAACCAATAAATATTTAAACCATATAATATCATTACTTAACCATTAAGCCGCACTGCGTGATTTTTAATGACAAGAATCCAATAATATTGGATAATATACCTTGTAGCGGTTAATAATCGCTCTTGTTGAACGTATGTGGAGATAAGCGTGAAGCATAGGATATTTAAAAACAGAGTTTGTTTTATTAATAAACTACAAATGCTTATTTTTTTTAACCTATTATCTTTGGTGATTATTTTTTCTGGATGCCAAGCCGCAATAAATGATAACGGCCAAGTAATAACAGATGATACTGTTTTACCAACAGCATCAACATCTTCTTCTTTAGCTTCAGGGTCATCTTCTTCCGGCGTAAATGGGGGTGCAACATGTGATTCAATGACTTTAACTGTAGAAGCAAAATATTCAAATGCCCCGAACTGGATGGATTATGGAAGACAAACTGTTGCAACAGGAGAAGTTTCAAATACTGCTTGTGTTGGCTATGATGCCACAGGAGTAACTGGAGAAAATGGAACAACTTTAACCTGTGTTCATGGTGGACCACTTAGAAAAGTAGAAACCATAAAAACTACTTGTGACGACCTTATTTTGACCGATAATCTTGGAGTATTTGACTGGTGGTGCGAAGTTTCTGGCGGTGTAGCAGTATTTACATCACGATTAAAAGAAACCAAGGGACTTAAAGACCTAATTGAAAGCACAGGAGGTGATGGAGCAGGCTTTTATGACAACTATGTTACATTAACAGATGGAACGTGTTCCTGGTTAAGCACCGCTGCAAAGTGGTGGACAAATGATATATATGAATTTCCAGATAATTCAGCCGGATCAGTACTGAATTTAGATGGCAACAACGATGGTGGAAATGACGCGGTTTTAAAATCAGGTGATATATTAATTTTATCTGCTAACCAGGAATCAAAAGGCTATAATTTAAATCTCGATAAACTTGCCCTTGTTACAATGGGTGATGTTGTATTGACATCAAATATCGATGCAAGTAATTGCAATTCTTCAACTGGTGAAATTGCTTCGGCAAATGTAAAATGCTTACTTTCTTCCGGTTATCAGAATTTTTTATGGGTTGAAGGCAACTATAATGGTTTAAATGGTGCAACAACAGCATATTCTGTCATTCATTCAAGAAGCACATATTTTTCACGATATAGAAACCTAAATATTGCTCGTGGTGCGACAGGAATCAAAACAATATCCACAAGCTTTAATAAGTATGAAAATATCAATATTTCGAACATTACTAGTTCGCCTGTTAGTATTTGGGGTAATAATAACACTTTTTATAACTTCATAACTTCGGCTAATGGGAATTTTTTTCAGGGTTCAGTTAATAACAGTAATAATACATTTGTTAGGTTCACGCTTGGCAATTCTTATAATCACGGTTTTTCAATCAACGGAACAAGTGATACTTTACATAACTTTTTATTTGGAAACATTCAGTCATATTCCTTAACTTCAGTAGGAATTAATACAAATTATTCTCAAATAGCAATTCCAAAAGCTTGGAGGGGAATTTATATCGGTGGTGCATCAACTGGAAATCATTTCACTGGCAACCTTATTATTGATAATACTTCGGCAAATTTGGACTGTGTTATTGATGATGCGGCTACTGGTGAACATCCTGGTCTTTCTGATGCAGGTAATACATATGTATGTACAGCAACGGACACATCAGATTTTAATTTGATTAATACGATTGCTTCTTACACGCCGTTTATTGGAAAAATAACAGCTGATGATACATCAAACGGTTCTGATAACAGCGGTTCGTTAGTATTTGATTCAATTACAGACTGGCACAATTTTACAAATTTTTATAGAGCCTGGGGTCAGGATGGGACAGCATATCCAAATACTGATCATGATGAAGATTGTATAACTGGCGAAACCTGTAGAATATGGGACTGGGGCCTAAGTTCATCTGATACAATTGTGCGCAACACTTCTGGTGATGGTGTGAATCCAAACGATACTTTTGAAGCCGGTGAAACATGTCCAGATCAGGTCATTGGGGATAATGAAACATTAACAAGTAATGTATTGTTGTTACTTGATAACGCTTCTTATCCATATTTTAAGTCATCTGTTGAAATTATTTCTGACGGCGTTGGTGATGACGATGGCCTTTGTGAGTCAAATGAACACTGTCTATACACTCCAAACTTTGGCTCGTACCAGGGTCACGGGGATCTTTCAGAATGCACTTTTGTTGATGGTGGATCAATAAGTGACCCCAAGATAACTGGTGTTAGGATGTGGGGTTATACTAATAACGGAAGATGATTTAATTTTTAAGGTAACAAGGCCATCGTGGATTTTTAAAAATTATAATGCTTATTCAATACAATTCTTTAGTAAAAAATCAACACCTCTGATACGATAGACAAAAAACTATCATGGAAATATTCCTAAATATTAAATCCCCTCAGCACTACCAGTACTTTCTTGTTTTTTTGATTCTTCAATTTTTTCGAGGATTTTTTTCTTCTTTTGGCCCGAAGAATATATACTCTCCATTGACCTGTCATATAGTTTGTTTAATCCTTTTGAACAAGCCATGACTTCTTCATAGGTAAATTCCAGTTCTGCAAATTTCTGTTTTTTTCCTTCTCTAAAATCGGCCCAGCATAATAAATCTTTTAAATACCCCTTAAATCCATCTAGAGGTCTTGTACAGGCGCGGGCGTTACTCATATGGTTTGAATTTTTAACTTTATTTAATCCACATTTCCAATGCGAGAGGCCTTTTCCTATCTTAAAAGTACTTGCATAATATATTGCCATATAATCAATCTCGTCAGGTATTTTGTAACATTTATCGATTTCATATTTGTTTTTTAAGCCATAATATTCTTCAGTTGTTGTTATGGACCTGTTTAAAAAATTAAAAGAAAAAGAATCAGTCATAAATCCTGATTTGTCTTTTACCTCTATTTTTTGAGGTTTTACTTTCGATGCATGAACATCAGCTGTGATAAATGTTGCTGAATATTTATTGCTTCCACTATTGAGGGCCTTTTCAGTATCAGCAAAAAATGCATCAGGAATAAAACTTTCAACATTGTCATCTGTTGACCAGTCTGAAAAACTATTTATTAAAAGATAACCATTTGATATTTCCTGATCTGAGGATTTCATTTCGCAAAGAATCCCGGCATTTGTGGTTATTGATAACGCAAAAATCATTATTATTGAGAATCCAAAAATCTTCATTTTAATGCTCCAAAAATATGAACGTTTAATTGTACAAACCCAAATCACTTTTCGGAACATTTTTGTAATTTGATTAGATGTAACTCCTCAACTCTAACTAAATTCGAGAAAATCGCCCAGTTATAACGCGGTGGGACTTTTTAAAATTAGTCGCCCGCGAAAAACCAAAAAAAGTGGAAAATCCTACCGCTTCTTCTTGATTAACATCTTTTTCTTCGCGTCTTACATTCCAAGTTGCAGTTGTTTATTCGCTTCTTACAAGCATGAAGGAAATAGTGGGATCTTTTTCCATCATGCTAAGAAGAACAGAATTATCAATGCTGTTATTTAAAACCACATAATCTGTTGAAAAATCACCTCTGCTATATTTTTCGAATTTTATGTTGTTTTCAGTGAGTTTCTGAAAATCAAATGCCATACGATTGACTAAAACCCCGTATTTTTTCTTTTTAAGTTCATTAACTGAAAAGACTATATCACCTTTTTCTATGTTATTTTTACTTTCTGCAATTATTCGATTTCCAACCTTACAGGTTGTGATGATTTCTTGTTCTGGTTTGTCCGAATAACTAGGATCGGTGAATACAAAAAATATTTTGTATGTACCTTTTTTATTAAGTTTTGTTATTGTGACGTTGGCAGCAACTTCATTATACATCATTAAGTCGTATTTACCTGCAAGTCCCTTAAGACTTTTGGATGTTTCTGGAGTGCACATTCTATCAGTATAGTAGTTACCATCGCATGCTGTGAGCAGTAATATTGATAAACAAAAAAATAAATTATATATAGATTTTTTCATAACGGTATTTCTCCTTTTTTCCATTTTAATTAGTTTGCGATTTTTTATACTCTCCATGTGGCGCTAAGTCAACGCTACTATAAATATTTAATACCGATATATTATGTAATAATTTATAATAAGTGCACATATCGGTACAAACAAAATTATTCTGAGAACAATAAACTCATTATATGTTGATATATTTTCACTGGCGACTAATTACCGCTTTTTGTTTTTAATGGGCAGTAGTTTAATAATGGGCAGATTTTTTCGTTTGAATCAATATGTGTTTTTTCGTGTATGCTTTTTAGAGCCATTGCCTGTGTTCCAAAGAAATTTTCTGGACCAATTTTTTCGTAAAGATGGGTCCTGATGAATATTTCCATAATGTGATCCTTTAAGCCACTAAAGGAAATTTCAAGCCCCGCATTCCTTATTCTATCAATTAAAACGGAGATCATCTTTTCGCCCGACGCATCCATTTCATTTATGCTGTGGGAAACCAGGACAATATGTTTTAACTCTGGCATCGATTCAATTTCATTAATAACCCAATCCTCAAGGTAGCTGGTATTTGCAAAAAAAAGTGGTCCATCAAATCGTACAAGCGCTAAATGCTTGCATTTTTGTAGTCCAAGAGCTTCTGCATTTCTTAATACATGATTTGAATCCATTGAGAGTATTGTTACTCTTGGCTTTGTGTTGCGTATAAAGTAATAAACAACTGATAGTAAAATACCAATAATAATTCCCATTTCAAGGTTCGGTGCAAAGTAAAGTGTTGCAATAAAACTGGTAATAGAAATAATTCCATCATATTTCTGTGCGCGCCATATATGTAAAAAACCTTCGATGTTAATTAGCGAAATAACAGCCATAATTATTATAGAAGCCAATACTGATTCAGGAATGTGGTAAAGAAGTGGCGTTAAAAACAATAGAGTAACCAGCACTACAATACTTGTAAAAATACTGGACATTCCTGTTTTAGCACCCGTTTGAAAGTTTATGGCCGAACGCGAAAATGATCCAGATACCGTGTAACTTTGTGTAAAAGAACCCACAATATTTGCAAGCCCCTGGCCAATCAGTTCCTGATTAGGGTCGAGCCGTTGTCCCGATTTGATGGCAATAGCTTTAGTAATGGTTACAATTTCAACGAATCCAAGTATTGTAATTACAAATGCCGCAGTTAAAAATTGTAAAATAATATCAAGATTAAATTTCGGTGCTCTAAATGATGGAAGCCCGCTCGGAACAGCGCCAACCACTTGTCCACCGCCAGAAAGGCTGATTGCTGACCTTGTAATAGAGTCACCGTTAAGTTTTATGCGCCAATGGCGATGTGGGTCTTCTCCTTTTATAGTTTTTTTATCGTGAATAAAAAGTAACATGCGCCCATCATCTGCTTTTTGAAGCTGAAATTTATATGTCCTAAGTTTGTTTTTGATGTCCTGTTCTTTTCTTTTTAGCTTCTCAATTCTAAAGTTTAAGATTTCTTTTTCGTGCAAAAGGTTTGAAACCTGTATGGAGTGCCTTGTGAAGTCTTTTTCGGCAGCTCTTATGTGCGTTCCGATTTCAATGCTTACGTTATTGAGTTTAGCAATTTCATCAGTGCTTTGATTTAGCTCCGCTATCAGATTTTTAACAAGGGGAGATTCAATATTTTGTGGCTTGATTTCAAGTTTGTGTTCAAAACCTGTAAGCCAGGAAATAGTAGTTGTAAGCAAAATAGCAATTACTATGTATGGGATTTTAGGATTTATCCATTTAAGTCCATACATTGTAACAAAGGCTAGAAGAGAAAAACCAAGTGTGGGTAAGTGGGTATAAGCGGTAGCGGCTTTTATTGCCATAAAGATCGTCTGGTAATGGTGCTCTTCTTTATCAACACTGACTCCAAAAATACTAGATAGCTGAGAGGTTGCAATAATAATTGCGGCGGCACTGGCAAAACCATTTACAACGGGATGAGAAAGAAAGTTGACAATTATACCGAGTCGTAAAACACCCAGTAAGAGTCGGATAACACCAATCGTAAAGGACAAAAGTATGGCGTAAGATAAAAATGCTTCACCGCCTGCTGTTGCCAGGGGTTCAAGAGTTATGGCCGTAATTAGTGATGCAATAGCAACCGGTCCGGTTGAAAGGTGTCTGCTTGATCCAAAAAGCGATGCAACAAGTGGAGGTAAAAAAGCTGCAAATAAACCATAGTGAGTGGGTAATCCCGCTAAAGAGGCATAGGCCATGGATTGCGGAATAAGAATAAGTGCTACTGTTAGTCCAGAAATAGCGTCAGCTTTTAGGGCTTCAGTGTTGTATGATTCAAACCAGCTTAGAAACGGTAGTATTTTTTTTAATGTCAATAAAAACTCCGTATGCTTTTTAAGTACTGTGTGGATTTAAAACAATTAAGCACTAGTATAAAATATAAATAGTACACTAGTGCTTAAAAGATCGGAAATAATATAAAATAATTTAGAAGCTGACGGTTGAGGAATTTTTTGTCCTGCTAAACCTGTTGTTAAAGAATTTGCTTCCAAGTCTTTTAATTCTATATTGAATATATACTTTTGTTCCTGGATTGATTTGCATTAGGTTTTCAAATTCAATTGGGTCTTTATCTGTAAAGCTAAGTCTTTTTGTAAATGAACCAATGTTTTTGTCAAACCACCAGTTTCTATTTTTGAAAATGTTAACTTCAACTTCAATGTCGCCCATTTCTCTTACAAGATCAGAGTCAAATGCAACATCTTCAAATGTCACGCTGAGGTTACCGCTTCGTGCCGTTGTAATGTAGGCGTTCAGTGTGTTTTCTGGGGTAACCTGCAAGCGGCTGCCAAGTGCAGCGTAGATAACCCTATCTGAACTGGAGCTAACGCGTTTAATTTGGTAGCTATTGTAATCTGAGGAAATAGAAACTGAATCTTCAAAACCATTAAAAGTGAAAATAAATTTTTCACTCTCACCTGTAAGTAGGGCCGATTCTTCAATTTCTACAATAAACTGCTTTGTAACGGTTCTGTATGGCACTTTTTCTTCAACTATTTTTAGTACTGTTTCGTAAGTGACTGTTCTTGTGCAATCTGTTTCTGAATAATAGCCAAGGTTAACAATGTTTTCATCGCGATACTGCGAAAGAACTCTGTATGCCAGGCCGCCGCCAATGTTTTCATCTGCGCGTTTAATCACCGCTGAGAAGTCGCTCCAGCTGCGGGGTTTTTTGTTAAAATATTTGCCTTCTACAA
Organism: uncultured Oligoflexia bacterium; assembly: GCA_964596435.1. Lineage (GTDB taxonomy): Bacteria > Bdellovibrionota > UBA1018 > UBA1018 > CAZQUK01 > CAZQUK01. The sequence continues at coordinate 1,731 of CAZQUK010000050.1, read as the reverse complement.
GTTTTTCAGCAAACACTGGGCCCACACCTTTAATGGCTTTTGAAAGAGCTTTGGCTTTTTCGCTCCCTCTGGCTTCAAAAAACCCTTTCCAGTCACCACGGCCTTCCCCTGGTTCGGTTGTGCATTCAATTTCTTCAACTGGTTCTAGACTTAATACAAGCTTCTCCTCAATTTTGTAGAGCATTGTTGAAACTTCAGCTGTAACTACGTCAGAGTCTTGTATGAGTTTTCCTGACCTTGAAATTGTTGTTTGCTTTTGGATACCTTCAAAACGGTCCGCAAAAACGTTAAATGAAAGTGCACCAAAAGTCAGTGCCACTAATGAAACTAATAATATCTTTTTCATGATTAACTGGTCTCCTTAATAGAAGGGGTTATTGTTTTGATTTTGAACTGTTTAGAACACGGCGCGACATTTGTGTCAATATGTGACTTGGTGCGAGGGGATAAATAAATAACTTATAAAAACAATGGGGTCTGACCATTTTTGCAGGACGGGCCCTTAAAAAAAACATGTTTCCTTTTGTACCGGAAGAATTAGGTAATGAATTTGATCTTAAGAAAAATTTATGTTTTGGGTCGTTACCGATTATATGGGCGTCCAAAACTCCAAAAGAAACACTTAGGGCATATGTAGAAATGTTTCTAAAAGAGGAAATCCAAGCGGAAGCTCTTGTAAAAAACTTGCCGGGTTTTGCACGATTTCTACCTGTTGCAGCAATTTTTCATGGACAAGTCTTAAACATAGCAAATATTGCAAGAGATGCTGGTGTGGCTCGCACAACAGTGAGCGGGTACATTGAAATTTTAGAAGATACACTAATGGCCTATAGACTTCCCGCGTTTGAAGGAAAGTTGCGAGTTCGTGAAAAAAAACATTCAAAATTTTATTGGATCGATTGTGGAGTGGTGAGAGCAATAAAAAAACAACTAGGTCCAGTTACAAATGAAGAAAAAGGTACGCTTTTTGAGGGTTGGGTTGGGATGCTTTTACGATTATACGGCGAATATTACGAACTATTTGATAATTTGTATTATTGGTCTCCGGCCGAATCGAAAAAAACAGAAGTTGATTTCTTATTACAAAAAGGCAAAGACTTTATTGCGATTGAAATCAAGTCTTCTAGTAAAATTCACAATAGTGATATGTCAGGACTCAAAGCAGTATCTGAACTCAATGGATTAAAACGTAGGGTGTTAGTTTATCTTGGAGATAAAAAATTAAAAACAATTGACAATATTGAAGTTTTGCCACTGAATGATTTTTTGAAAATATTATCCAAAAACACTATTTGGCATTAACTAATTAAAAAGCAACGTCTGCGTTTAATGAATGTTCTGTGTTGTGAGTATTGTCAGGCACCATTTATTTTGCACGCAGTACCCAGACGCCGGGCGTCATGCATTAACCTCATAACATCAATAAGATAAAAACATCTAGACAAATTCTGTGTGTGGCTCTAATTAGCTTCTAGTTTAATATTTATTAACCAAAATGGAAGACATATAAATGGAAACGTTTTCGCAACCTAAAAACTTTGGAATGAACCAGAGAAAAATTGAACTTTGTGAGCACTCCCAGGAATGGCGCTTTATCTATTTTGAAGAAGCAGAAATTCTCAAAAATATTTTGGGTGATGAGCTTCTTGAGATTCACCATGTTGGAAGTACTGCAATTCCATACATTAAATCAAAACCCGTTATAGATATTCTAGGTGTTGTAAATAACAT
>CAZQUK010000049.1:6047-13285 GCA_964596435.1 uncultured Oligoflexia bacterium | reverse complement strand
TTCATTATTTTTCTAAAGAATCTCCACAGGACGCCGATTGTTAACTTGAAGACAGGAAGGTGGACCAGGCTAGGATAGCTTGTGACATTTCCTGAATCCATAGGCCAAGGATAGGCCAATAGCCTTCATGGAGGAAGGTATGGGACTTAGAATAAATACAAACATTCCGTCGTTGGTGGCACAAAGAAACTTGCGTACCACGCGAGGCTCTTTAGATAAAACCCTTGAAAGGTTAAGTTCTGGTTTTCGTATCAATCACGCAGGTGATGATGCTGCAGGACTTGCTATATCAGAAAGTTTAAGGGCGCAACTAAGAGGTCTCGGTCAGGCTGAACGAAACGCCCAAGATGGTGTTTCAATGGTTCAGGTGGCAGAAGGTGCAATAGGCGAAGTTTCTAACATCTTAATCAGAATGCGAGAACTTGGCGTTCAAGCCGCTTCTGATACTGTTGGTCCAAGAGAAAGACAGTTTCTTGAATTGGAATTTCAACAATTGATGGAGGAAATTGACCGTATTGCAAACAGCACCGAATATAATGGTGTTCCACTTCTGAATGGTAATGCGACTTCTTTTGAAATACAGGTAGGCACACGCAATAACCCACTGATTGACAGGATTCAGCTTTTTGATTCATACTCTGCAGATATTAATATTGTTGCTCTTGGAATAAATCTGGCAAGTGTTGCAGATAAAGCAAGTGCACAAAATACATTAACTGCAATAGATAAATCATTAAATAAGGTTAACTCCATAAGAGCCCAGTTTGGTGCTCTTCAAAATCGTCTTCAATCTGTTGTTAACAATATTCAGGTTAACAGAGAGAACTTGGCAGCTGCTAACTCACGTATTAGAGATGCAGACATTGCTGAGGAGGCGTCAGAACTAACCAAGAATCAAATTTTAATGCAGTCAGGTGTTTCAGTCTTAGGACAAGCAAACACTACTATTCAAGCTGCGCTAAAACTTCTTGGGTAAGTCTGGAGGGGTTAATACTGGAATTTGGTGAGAGGTGTGAAATTAAATAAGACTGAAAGGAAAAAAACTTTGGAGGTTTGAGGCTGAAATTTAAATAAATTGTTGTAACAAATGTTTGAAGCAATAGTTTTGAACAGAAAATTATAACAGTAATTTTAGGAGGATTATTATGTAAAAGTTATTGACCCGAGCATAACGACGGCAAGTTGTTACGCTTGTTTCCTGGAAAAAGAGTAAAAAGGTTCTTTTGCTGATCTCATGGGGAATTGGCAAAAAGTAAGTTGCCAAATGAGTCGGCAAGAGAACCCGAACTCTTAAAATTCTGGAATAAAATTATCCAGGGCCAGGTGGCAAGAGTAAAAATACTTATGGGACCGGAGTATAAGGAAGTACGCCTGTATAAACTACAGGATCAGAAAATTAAGGATGAGATAACTTCCCGGTTGCCCCAAAAAAAATAGCCGAAGTTGCAAAAAAGGTATTTAAATTTTTGCAGTAGTTGCTTGGGCACCATCAAAAAAAGCAGGGTTAAGCGGATGAGGGATTTTAAAGTTGATATTTGATGGAAAAAAGGTGTGAAAGTGGAACTTTTTTAAGCTCACGGATAAGGGATTATCTGGTGCTTAAAAAAGAAGAGGTAGTTAAAACATTTAGTCCAAGGATAGAGGCCTGCATGAGCAGCCTCTACACCGGACTGAATTATAGAAACAAGGAAGTGGATTTCTTTATGGGATTGGCCCGTAAAGAAGACCCCACGGACAAGGGATGTATACAATTTATTCCCATAGGTTGTGTACAGTAAAAAATTAAGCAAGGATGCTGACGTCATTACGGACAATGACGTGCTCACCAAGGAGGGTAGCGATATGAAGGGAGGCTAATATGGGACTTCGTATAGCAACTAACACTACTGCGTTAAATGCGCAGAGAAGAATGGGTATGACCCGGTCACATTTGGACAAAACACTGGAAAAACTAGCCAGTGGTAGTCGAATTAACCAAGCTGGTGACGATGCAGCGGGTTTGGCAATTTCAGAAAACCTAAGAGCTCAGATCAGAGGTTTTCGTCAGGCAAAAAGAAACGCTCTTGACGGTATTTCACTGATCCAGGTTTCAGAAGGTGGTTTGAACGAAATTTCAAACATGCTAATAAGGCTCAGAGAGCTGGCCATCCAGGCGGCTTCAGACACTATCGGTGATACTGAAAGACAGTTTACAGATAGAGAATTTCAGTCCTTAAAACAAGAAATTGACCGAATTGCAAACGTTACAGCATTCAACGGTACACCACTTTTAAATGGACGTGCCGGAATATTTGAAATTCAGGTCGGGACCGGTAATAACCCTATTTTAGATAGGATTATTTATAATGGTGAACGTTCTGACGTTTCTTTGGAAGCGTTAAAACTGGCTGGTGAATCAGTGGCAACCAAACAAGGTTCGCAATTAAGTTTGGATGTTATTGATGATGCCTTAAACAGGGTTAATAGCATCAGATCAGATCTAGGTGCTATGCAGAACAGGCTTCAGGCAACAATTAACAACCTCTCAATCGCGGATGAAAACCTTTCGTCTGCAAATTCTCGAGTGAGAGATGCTGACGTTGCTCAAGAAGTGTCTGAGCTGACAAAACAAAACATTTTGATGCAAGCAGGTGTTTCTGTTTTGACCCAGGCCAATCAGACAAACGCTTTGGCTCTAAAACTTCTTACCTAATTCATAACTGGTAACTGAGTTTAATTACTCCTTTACTTAATGAATTAAGTTTGTAGAAGATATTAAGTCCAAAAGCTTAGTGCAGCCTATAGGTTGTACTAAATAATCCGGGTTTTTAAGGGATTATAAAATCCGGAGATTGGCTGAACGGCTAATTGTATAAACTGGGATATTGCGTGCGGAGCGTGAATTCTCCGGGGTCTTTATTTTAAGGTTAATTAAAATAAATGGCCCTTAACAAAAGGCCCCGGAGTCACGTTTTTTTACGCAAGGTTTTGTGCAATAAAAGTGGATAACGTCTGAAAGTTAGGAAATAATGGCAAAGACCAAGTCTATCTTGATCATTGGGGGTAGTGGTTTTGTCGGAACGCATCTGGCAATGGCCCTACGTCATGATTACAAAGTATTTATGACTTACAGGACGCACCCGGTTTTAATTCCAGGAGTCACCAACCTCCCGTTTGGAGACAGCGAAAGAAACTGGATCAAGAGGGTTGTATACATGGCAAGGCCCAGTGTAACCATTTTTGTTGCCGGAAGTAACGATACTGCAAGGGCGGAAGAAAAGCCCAGAGAAACAGAATCCATTCAATCTGGAGTCGTAGCAAACACCGTTGATGCATCTGAAATTTTTCAATCGAAGTTTATTTTTATTTCAAATTGTTATGTTTTTGATGGCCGTAAGGGTAATTTCAAAGAAGGAGATAACCTTCTGGCCAGTACAGCGCTTGGAAAAGCAAAAATTGGTGGAGAAAATTTTGTCCGTGGAAGATGCTTAAACTATTTAATAGTACGTTCAAGCCCTATTATTGGTTTTGGTAACGGATACAATTTCAGTTTTCTTGATCTTGTAAGAATGAAGCTTGCTCGTGGTGAGCGGGTTGAGGTTCCGCATACTGAGTATCATTCCTTTGTTTACATAGATGCGTTTATTGATTTTATGAAAAAACTTGTTGAAGTAGGGATTAAAAACAGGGTTTTTCATATTGGTGGTCTTACAAAATTATCTTTTTATGAGTTTGCAATGATGTTTGCAGAGCACAACAATTTAGACACTAAGCTGATTGTTCCACACACTTTTTCTGCAAGCGGGGATTCGGGTTTTATGTTCGATTATTCGCTGAATTTTACAAGGTCGGTTCAAACCTTAAAGATCAAGCCCCTTTTTCTGGAGGATGCTCTTAATCTGCTCAAGTAAAATTTTATTATTTGTTTTTACTTGTGATCTTTCTCTGGTTAATTTTACATATTCTGCAAAATAAAATCTGGCAACTTCAGTTGGTTCCACTTTTTCATTCTGAAAAGTCCAATAAATATTATTAAACGGGCCAATAACAACATTTAATTCCTGGCTTGGGGGGACATTTAGGTTTTCGTTTTTCATGCTTCCATCAAGAGCGAACCCACCTCTTTTATGTTGTGAAAAGCTGAGTTGAATTACACCGTGCGAAGAGTTTGAAACTACAAGTTTGATCTGGTTTCTGTAGAGCATAAAGTCAGCCGCTGTTTGAGCCAGATCAAAGATTTTAATCTCAGAAAATTTTGAACCAGATTCAGAAAGCCCATTAAAAATTTGAACGAAGCGGGTGAATATTTCCCTGAGTTTATCCAGAAAATTAATAGTGTTTTCTTCTATTAGTTGTTGAGGGCTGTGGCTTGTTTCCAAGATTTTTTCAACATCAGGAAACATTTCGGCACGTGCAAGCTCATGTATCCAGCCATTTGAATCAGAATGTGGGTTTTTTGTGTCATTAAAAAAAGCCATTACACAAAAAGTCTAGTACTATCTGAGCTTATTTGTCAAACAATTCGTTTTTTCTTAATAATTTTATTTGCTTGTCCGCGGGGCTTTTGGTGTGGCCTTTATAGACACAAAAAAGCCACATGAAACCAAAAAAAGCCCCGGGGCAGGATTGAGTCATTGGAACCCCCATCTCAATAAGTGGGCGCCATTTGACAGCTTCAGGCTTCCCAATCGAAGTTGGGCATGCACACCACTGTCAGGGACGGCTCCCGGGGTTTTGACTGTCGGGTCCATGTCTTGCATCCTACCCCAGGTTGCTTAACAGCTAATTATTATTATACCTATATTTTAAAACTTACCGAGGAAAAAATAACTATTTTTTTAGGATAACTTTTCTTTACAGGAACCCTAGGAAATGACACAATTTTTTTACAAGTTAAGAAAATATTAACAGTTTATATTTTTTTTCCTTGTAAAAAAAAACGAGCTGGGGTTTAAAAAATAATAATTAATTTGAGTTTAAAAATATGAAAAAAGGAAAAAACTCTCCTAAAATTTCCAGACGCAAGCTTCTTGTTGCTGACGACAGTTTGACTATTCAAAAGGTTATACAACTTGCGCTTTCAAATGAGGGGTATGAAATTCAGGTTCTGTCTGATGGTAATGATGGTGTGGAAAAAATTTCCACTTTTCGTCCTGAAATAGTTTTAGTTGACGTTTCGCTTCCTGGAAAATCGGCCTTTGAATTAAAGGAGCAGGTAAATAGTCTAGAAGATCTTAAAAATGTTAAGTTTGTTTTAATGTCCAGTGCATTTATTAGTGTTGATGAAGCAAAGGTTAAGGAGCTTAAGTTTGATGCCAGACTTACAAAGCCATTTGATCCGGCTCATTTAAGGGAAGCCCTAGAGGGTGCCAGACCCTTTGAAGATGAAGAAACAGCAAGAGACGCTGCATTTGACAGTACTCAGCGCGTGAGCCCTGAAAACACACACGATTCTTCACATTATCAGCCACGGGAATTTACAGAAGATGATCTTGATACAAGTCCTGCAGAAGATCTGCCACCAATAGAAATTGAAGAACCAGGCGAGCTTTCTGTTCCTGAATTTACTAATGTAAATATTGGAAAAAGCTTAGACAGAGAGTTCACAAAAGAATTTAGGACAAAAACGCCAGTTCCGCCGCCATTTAAACCAAAAGAGGACGCGGGAATTGATATCGAGAAGTTTACAAGTTCTTCTTTTGAAATGAATTCTTCTACGCATGATTTTGGCGTGCCCCAAACTGAGGACTGGAAACGGGAGGAAGATTATAGTGGTGGAGTGCAAGACTACAGCTCAAATAATATTTCAGGAGATGAGTTTAGGAATCCGCCAACACTTTCAGAAATTATGCAAGCCGAGGGTGGGGGGGCTATTGGCAAGCAGGAAATTGAGATTACCGAAGAACCAGAGCAGTTTTTAGAAAGCAAACCCGGTCCCGATTCTGATATCAGAATGCTTACTGAGTCAACGGTTCACATGAGTGGTCTTGATAATTATCAATGGAACGTAAATGAGGCTGCCCGCAAAGAGGGTGGCATGGATAAAGTAGCAAATTTTATTAAGCACGGCGCAGGCGGGTTTGATTCTGATAACTTAGCTTCAAATGTGCAAAATGAACTGCAAAGGGCCATAATGCCTATTGTGCAAAAACTGCTTCCGGAGATTGCAGAAAAGATAATCAAAGGTGAAATACGCAAGCTTTTAACTGAATCCGAAAAAGATAACTGATAAATCTTTGCCTTTTATGGGAGTCATTTTGGTTGACTCATATCGGCGCGAGAATATATCACAGGTTCTAAGAATAATAATCAAAGCCACTTTAGGAGATAAAATTGTATGAGTATACGTAAACCGGAAGGAAGAGGACTTTTAGACATTAGACCCGTTGAAATTGAAACAAAAATTTCAGCCTATGCTGATGGCGGTGTGCTTATAAAAGCTGGCAATACTCATGTGCTTTGCACGGCAACGGTTGAGGATTCCGTACCAAAATGGAGAGGTGGGTTGGGAATGGGCTGGGTAACCGGCGAATATGCACTTTTACCCTGTTCAACTCATACAAGGGTAAAGCGTGAGAGAACTAAAATATCAGGTCGCACACAAGAAATTCAACGTCTGATTGGCAGGGCGTTAAGAACAATGGTTAATATGGAAGTACTTGGTGAAAAAACAATAATTGTAGATTGTGATGTTTTGCAGGCAGATGGTGGCACAAGAACGGCATCAATAACTGGTGGTTGTATTGCGCTATTAATGGCTCTCAATAAGCTTTTTATAAATGGTCAAACCACGAAAGAGGTTTTGCGTGACACAGTTATTGCACTTAGTGTTGGCGTTAAGGGTGTGGATATTTTGGTAGACCTTGATTATGAGGAAGATTCAAGTTGTGATGTTGATATGAATTTTGTTCTAACAGGAAGTGGGAAATTTGTTGAGGTTCAGGGTACCGCAGAGGGTGCACCTTTTTCTGAAGAAATGTTAAACAGGCTTATTAAATCAGCAATGGGTGGAATTGGTCAGTTGCAAAAAATTCAATATCAGACATTAAAAAGTCTGGGACTCGAATTGCTTAAAGGTAAGATTTCTTAAAATTTAGAAACTACGTGCCCTTGAAATGCGTACATTTTTTGTCCAAACTTTTTTGGAGCTTTAAAATGACAAGGGTCCCTGTCTGTTCTGGATGAACAGTCAGAGACCCTTTAATTGAGGAGGTGGTGGGTACAGCTTTTTTGCGTGTTTTTATTACGCAACTTTTTTA
>CAZQUK010000049.1:0-6037 GCA_964596435.1 uncultured Oligoflexia bacterium | reverse complement strand
AAATAGGCCTGATAGTGCTCAAACTTTTTTTCGTAGTCTGGGACAGGTTCACCTGTCTTTTTAATTAATCCGAATTTAAATTGTTCATAGTGCTCGGCGCAAAAACCGAATCTTTTCACCTTAGTTTTACAACCAGGAAATGCACACGCCTCGGCCCATGAATCTGCATTATTTTCTTTTTTTGGAGAGTTTGTTTTTTTTGTCATACCACCGGCTCCCTTCCCTGCAAAACTTCTCGGTATGAACGCAAAAAAACATTAGTAATTTTATCAACTATTTTTTTAGTAGTACTATCATAAAGTTAAAAAGTGCGAGAAAATGGTGCCGGTAGCGCGGTGCGCAACGTTAAATACTTCTTTGCCGATCCCACAAGTTTAACTTAAACTATTACAATAAGGTCATTTTTCTAAATTAGCTAATGAGGAGGAAATACATTTCTAGGATAGGGATGTGACTTAAAAAATTTGTTCTAAACACATGGAGGTGAAAGGTGAACAGAAAATATATCGCAGGTTTAATACCTTTTTTACTACTTTTTCTTTCTACAAGTAGTTTAGGTAATAAGTCAGAATCAAAAATACAAAATAACACATCTGATAACGTTAGAGTTTACTACATTCAGGTTGAAGTGAAGAGTCGCGAAGAGCGATCAAAACTTGCAAACATCGGAATGGATATTGAGAACGTTAAATCTGATTATGTTTTAGGGTATGCAGATCCTGAGGCGCTTAAAAACATCAAGAGGGCAAATTTTAAGATCTTAAAACAGGTTGATCCTGTAAAAACTTTTAACAAACGGGCAAGAGTAAAAGATTTTCCAGACAGAGATGCTAGGTTCCATAACTATGCTGAGATGATACAGGCAATTCGTGCTATTGAAACAAATAACGGCGATATTGCAAGTGTACACTCAATTGGAAAATCATTTGAAAATAGGGATATTTGGGCATTAAATTTTAATGCTGACTCAAAATCAAGAAAAAGTGGTGTGAGTTCAAAACCAGGAATAATTATTACCGGTTTGCATCACGCAAGAGAACATCTTTCGGTTGAAACGGCTGTAATGTATGCCGAATATTTAATGAATAATAAGGACGATCCGAAAATTGCAAATTTACTTAATACCCGTGATATTTGGATAGTACCAATGGTAAACCCGGATGGCGGCGAATATGATATTTCAGGTTCAAGCTATCAGTACTGGAGAAAAAACCGCAGGGGTGATGGTGCTAGAGTGTATGGTGTTGATCTGAACCGTAATTATGGTTTTATGTGGGGTACTGGTGGTTCAAGCAGTAGTCCCTCGAGTGACACATACATGGGAGAAAAACCTTTTTCAGAGCCCGAAACTCAGGCCGTTCGTAATTTTATTGAAGAGCACCTAAACATTACTGTTTTTCTGACTCTTCATACGTATAGTGAACTTATTCTTTATCCTTGGGGCCATAAATATGACTCTATCGAAAACGCGGAGGACCTTGCAGTTTATGAAAAAATGGCAAGGACAATGGCTGCTTGGAACGGTTATAAACCCCAACAATCAAGCGATCTGTATATAGCAAGCGGTGACACCACTGACTGGGCTTATGGGGAGCACGGAATTTTTGCTTTCACATTTGAGTTGTCGCCTAGTGGTGGCTGGTTCGGAGGCGGTTTTTATCCAGGAGCCGGTATCATTGACAAGGTTTTTGATGCGAATTTAAAACCAATGCTTTATATGACGGATTTAGCGGATGATCCGCACAGAGCTCTGGGAAAAAAGAGAAAACAATCAAAGTATCTTAAAGCGTACCATGAGCCGGAAATAGATTATTCTCTTTTCTGGCAAACACATCCGATTTAAGACCACTTATTTTGTATCTATTCGGTGAGTTTAGTGATCTGGATCAAAAAGGGTGCATAATTTGTCGTAATAAGTTTATGCATATAGAATGAACTTATACCAATTACAAAAATAAATTACACTTTTGTCCTAATATTTTTTAGGAGGTTTATTTTCGGTTTTAAGCGTAAGAACAAATTTTTTGTTCCACCGGCCGCCGCTGTATGTTTTACAGCATACGGCACAGGCAAGCGGTCCTAGGCGTTTTCTTGCGGGTAGCTCTTTGAGGCAAGATGGGCACTCGTATATGTACTTATATGGCCTGAGCCTTGGAACAGTATTGTATCTGTTAACACCGAGTTCTTTCATTTTTTTCTTAAAGTTTTGGTTGTGACCATAGGGTTCTTTTTTGTTCCACAGCCAGAGGTGGATCATTTCGTGAGCAAGTGTGTCCCATACAAGCGTAAACGCATCAGTTTCTTCAGTTAAGTAAGTTGCAATTTCAATTGTGGGGGAGGTGGCGTTAAAAATGTTTCTGCTTCTTCCAGGAATAAATCTGCCTGCTGCAACACGCAGCCTTGAGTTCCATTTTAGTAAGATAGAAGGCAGTTTTTTTTCAAAACAGGTACTGTTAATTTCATCATAAATTGTTTGAAGAAGTATAAGTGGATCATTTTTAAGTTGTGACAAAAAATCATCTTGCTGCATAAAAACAGTTATAAAGAGTTATTTGAATTACTACAATATTATTATTTACAATACTGATCTTCTATAAACTCAGTTTTTAGAATCATCTTTTTAAGAGATACTTTCATGCTTTTCGGGTCTTCGTTTGTTGCATACCCGTGAAAAAGAACTAGCTCATCCGCAATTTTTGACAACTCCGTGCGAGTTTCTTTTTGGTTTTCATTTAGATCTGTAATATCAATATAGGACTGAGTGGTTTTTAGTTTATCCTCGCTCCACTCAAGCCAGTTATCATAGTCATCCTTAAGTGTGTGCTTGTCTGAATTGTTATTGAATATACTATTTATATCTGATGCAATATTTCTATCTGTTTCGTCTATTATTATTTCATTTTTATTGTTGTTATTTACATCGTTAAGAACAAATTTTAATTCGTTTTGAAATTTTATTAAGTCTCGACTACAAACAACTTCTAAATTTTCAGGTTTATTGCATGAATAAAGCGAGGTGGAGCTCAATATAATAGAAGCGGCTATTAAGGAGCCTTTTGAAAATTTTTTACAAATGCCATTTATCATCAATACTTACATCGGCAGAACTCATAGGAAAATTTTGCCTAAAAAACCCGACAAATTCAATCAACCATAAGTATGTGATTTTTTTACTTTTTTCTTAAAGGTCAGGAATTATTTGCCGAGAAGCTCTGTGTAGGCGGCAGGAAATGCCTAACAACAACTGAAAAACCAAGGAGGTGTAAATTGCGTATAATGGGAGGATAACATGGCACTGCGTATAGCAACTAACATACAATCGTTGTCAGCACAGCGATTCTTATCAAAAAACAATGACAATCTTGGTAAAGCCCAGGAGCGTTTGGCATCTGGTTCTAGAATTAATAGATCAGGTGACGATGCCGCGGGTCTTGCCATCAGTGAAAAATTAAGAGCCAATATTAGAAGTATGGGCCAAGCAATCCGAAATGCAAATGACGGTGTTAGCTTGATTCAAACTGCTGAAGGTTCAATGAACGAGATCAGTAATATTATGGTCCGTCTACGTGAACTTTCTGTTCAAGCAGCTTCTGATACCATAAGCAATACAGAGCGTGGCTTTATCGACAAAGAAGTTCAGCACCTAAAGGCTGAAATTGATCGAATAACAAACTTCACAGAATTTAACGGTACAAAACTGTTAAACGGAACAGCCGAAGAACTCGACTTCCAGATTGGTATTAATAATAATCCGGTTCTTGACCGTTTTAATTATGCTCCAGCAGACAGAAATACCACTCTTGAGGCCCTTGGTCTTACAGAGCTTTCAACAGAAAATAAGCAATTTTCGCAAAACAATCTTGAAAGCATTGATGCGGCAATTACTAAACTGAATGAAGGTCGATCCAGTCTTGGTGCATTACAAAACAGATTATATTCGACTATTAACAACCTGAATATTTATCAGGAGAACTTAACTGCTGCTAATAGCCGAATTCGTGACACTGATATGGCTGAAGAAACCACTAACCTGGTTACAAACAACATATTAAGTCAATCGAACGTTGCGGTTTTATCGCAAGCGAATCAGAATTCAGCGATTGCCCTTAAACTCTTATAAGTTAATTTAGATTAATGAATTAACTTAGTGAGGCTTGCGCAGAAAGCTTGTGGGAACCCTGCTTATAAACAGGGTTCCCCATCTTCCTAAAAATATTGCGCAAGTATATTAAATGTACTAATGCTTTAACTTAAATGAGTGATCAAAAAGTTCTGCCAATCTGTCACCCTTCTTATAAATACTTTCCTTCAAATAATATTTATTTTAATAAACTCCTTGAAACAAAAAATATACCGGTACTTGTAGGTAACGATGCAGAAATGCACCGGGGTAACTGGATGGGTATTTTTAAAAAAATATCAAAAACCCCAAAAATTAATGTTGAAATCGGCTGTAATGGTGGGCATGTGCTATTAAAATGGGCCGAGAGTAACCCCAAAGATGCCTATATTGGAATTGACTGGAAATACAAGCAAATTTTCAGAGGATGCGAAAAGGCGCATCAAGGTGGGCTAAATAATATATTGTTTTTAAGGGCACACGCAAGGAGGCTAAACTTCATGTTTGCGCCTAGTGAGATTGATCATTTATATGTTTTTTTTCCCGATCCATGGCCAAAAAAAGCACAGTTAAAAAACCGCTTTTTAACCACAAAAAGCTTAGTGGAATTTTGGGAGCTTATAAAAAAAGGTGGCTCTTTTGAGATTCGAACCGATCATAAAGGGTATTATGACTGGATTATTGAGGCTCTAAATGCTGGGGGCTTTGACTTACAAACAGCCTCGCTTGTTGAGGATGTTTATGCCGATCACCCTGATCCAGAAGCACTTGAAATACCTGAAGTTACGCTTTTTGAAAAAATATTTATTAAAAAAAGGCTTCCAATTTATAAAATTCACCTTAATAAACAATAATTATATTGACGCACCGCTGGCCTGATATTAAATCAATGTACAAAATATTATGAAACTCATTTCAGGCATAAATAAAATTAAAAATAAAAAGCTCACACGTTCCGTTGTGGCAATTGGTAATTTTGATGGCGTTCATAAAGGGCACCAGATTATTGTAAAAAAGACCATTAAAATTGCACAAAAGCAAAAAGCCAAAGCTGGTGTTTTTACTTTTCGTCCACACCCAAGGCAAGTACTTGGGTCCAATAAAACTTTCGCACTTTTGTGCTCCTTTGATAAAAAATCAAATATTTTTGCAAACCTTGGTCTGGATTTTGTGATTGAGGAGCCATTTAATAAGCGTTTTTCAAAAATCAAAGCCGGTAATTTTTTCAAAAAATATCTGGTAGAAAAATTAAATGCAAAAGTTATTGTTGTTGGATATGATTTTTCGTTTGGAAAAAAACGTGAGGGTAATTTACAAAGCCTGTCGCAGTTTTGTAAAGATACGGGCATTAAACTTGTTGTAGTTTCTGCCAAAAAAGATTCCGGTAAAGTAATATCAAGTACCAGAATAAGAAACGAGCTGGCACAAGGAAATATAAAAACTGCCAATCTGTTACTAAAAAGGCCGTTTTCATACTGTGGCTTTGTAAATAAAGGTAAGGGCGTTGGAAAAAAACTGGGGTTTCCTACGGCTAATATAAGTATTATTGACAAACAGACGGTTCTTCCGTTTGGGGTTTATATTACAAAAACAAAAATATATAAGCGCAAACCCTGTCCTGGTAAAAAAGTTTTGGCTGATACATACAACAGTATTTCAAATTTGGGTGTTCAGCCGACGTTTCAAAATAAAAACAAAACAGTGCCGGTTCTTGAAACTTTTATTTTTAATTATGATAAAAACCTGGTTGGAAAATATATTGAGGTCAGTTTTTTTAGGTTTTTAAGGTACGAGCAAAAATTCAAAACCCCACTTGATTTGCAGGTACAGGTTCAAAAAGACATAAAACGTGCAAAAAAATATTTTAAGTAAACTTAAATTTTAGTCAAAAAACTGACGTATTTGAAATGAAAATTT